>JAOUBJ010000014.1 GCA_029860345.1 Candidatus Zixiibacteriota bacterium
ATCGTAAATCCTTCTGTGTAAACCACAAGTTTACCACGGGTTTGACTCCTTTCATTGGTCTGAAAACTAAAAGTCAAACCCGTTGTTATATCAATCTGCCAATTTACACAACTTAGTTTACACTACCTCTTACAGCTTTGGCTTGACACAATGTACTCCATTGACTATGGTGGGTCCACATAGGATTACATGTTGGTTGAGCATATCGGGAACCGTAATGTCGCGAACACAAACTGCTCGTCGGGCCTTCGAACTCTCTTATGTGTCGCAACAAACCTTTGGTCAGCCAAATAGCGAAATGGTGACGTATTAGTTGGTGTAACTACACCGTGAGAACCCTAAACTTAATGGAGGATCAGGCAAGTACTGTTTTATGCGTCGGAGTTCCGATTGTTCACTGGGACGTTGACGGCGTAGTTCTTTGTCCAATCTAAACTGTTCTTCCGATTGCCGGAGTCAACTCAAACCGCACTGAAAGAGACCCTCGTGGTGCTCTTCCGTGTAGCGAAGGGAAAAAGAGTAATGAGAACTAACTTTGAACGCGCTGAGAAAGTGGCAGGAACATCTCCACTCTGGCTGCCACGATTGATTGCATTCGTGACACTCACTTTGGTTGTCATCCTGGCACCTGGTATCGTGCAGACACAGGTGGTAGAGGAAGCTGAGCTCAAAGACTTTTGCGGGACATATAGAGAATTTGCCGAAAAGAATCCCGATAAGCTGCTGGCTCGCGACGGAGACTGCGGTACTTTTGGTGGCTGCGACGTCCCCGCCAACCGGGACGCCTGGATACCTGATGCCAACACGCCCTGGCAGACGTTCCGTGTGAGATTCCACATTTTGCGTGAGGACGATGGAACCAACCCGGCCTGTACGCAAGCTCAGGTCGACGACAATATGGCTACAATGAACGCCGCGTATGCAGCTCTTAACATTCAATTCATTCATACAACTGAATTCAACGACGACAGCGAGTATCGTTCCATGTCCGAGGCCGAGAAGCCTGCTATGAAGGCCGCCCATGCCGACGACCCGGCAAACCAGTGCAACGTCTACGTGACAACGGTGGAGAGCGGGTTCAGCTGGGGCACCTTTCCATGGGACGCAGACGCCTTAGCAGCGAACGGCGGAATCGTTATGAACGCCTCCCATTTCGGATTTGGTGACGATGTGTTGGTCCATGAAATGGGTCACTGCTTAGGGCTTTTGCACACTCAACGCGGCGTCTCCGAGAGCCCAGACGCCTTCCCCGATTGTGACTGGGGCTGCTATGAACACGCCGGCAGCAATAGTGATGTTACCGGCGATTACTGCAGCGACACTCCGCCTACTCCCACCAACAACAGTTGCAACGAACCAGCCGGTAACGACCCTTGTCCCGGCGATGTTCCCTGGGCGCCAACCTGGCCGGAGAACTACATGGGCTACGGTGGACCCGGTTGTTGGAACGCCTTTTCGACTCAGCAAATGGGACGCATACACTGCTGGGTTGACGCTGAAATGACAAGCTGGTTGGTGGCAACGCCGATAGCTCAGTGTCAGAACGTAGAGGTAAGCGCCGACGGTAACTGCGAAGCTCAGGCTAGTGTCGACGATGGCTCTTATCATCCAGGAGGAGTCGGGATTACCCTTACGCAGATTCCCGCAGGTCCTTATAGTTTGGGAGTTACCAACGTGACCTTGGTAGTGACCGACGACAACGGTCTCGCGGATTCATGTGAAGCGACGGTGACGGTCATCGACGATACCGATCCGGTGGCGCAGTGCCCGGCTGATATCACTGTAGGCAACGACCTCGATGAATGCAGTGCCGTCGTCAATTTCGCCATCGCCGCCACAGACAACTGTCCCGGTGTTGCAGTCGCTGCTGTACCACCCTCAGGTTCCACATTCGGTGTGGGAACTACTGGAGTCACAGTTACGGCCACCGACGGTTCGGGTAACACCGATGTCTGTACCTTTGACGTAACAGTGCTCGACACCCAGGCACCCGAGATCACCTGCCCTCCGGATTACGTCTTTGAGTGTGACAACGTCGGCAGCTTTGGTACGCCGACCGCGACGGATAACTGCGACCCCAATCCGACCATCACGCTGCTCACTCGTGATTCGATCCCCGGTGACTGTCCGCAGGAATACCAGATCGTCCTGACTTATCAGGCCGAGGATGATGCCGGCAACACCGACCAGTGCGTCCAGACGGTCTCGGTCCAAGACACCACGCCACCGGTAATCACCTGCCCCGATCCGGACAGTCTTGACGTGATCTTCATTAATCCCAATCAGGCACAGGTTTTCTTTGAAGTCACCGCCACCGACAATTGCGATGACGATCCCGACATCACCAGTGACTCGCTGTCCGGCGCTATCTGGGAGATAGGCGACCATACCGTCACCGCTATCGCCGATGATGGTTGTGGCAACGCCGACACCTGTTCCTTCAGTTTTCACCTGGTCTATCTGGATATCAAGCCGAACTCATGTCCCAATCCGCTAAACGTCAAGCCATACACATCTGATAGCAAAGGCGGCGCCGAATTCGCTCTCGGTGGTTCACCCGAGGCCAATCCGAGCCTTGACGAATACGCGGCGAGAGGTGGTTTCCCGGTTGCGATTCTGGGAACCGATCAGTTTGATGTGCGCGATCTGGAGCCCGAGACCATCACCATCAACGGCGTGTCGCCGATACGGTGGTCTTACGAAGATGTCGCAACCCCGGCCTTCGACGTCGATGAATACTGTGGTTGCACCGAGGACCGTGGGGACGGTTTTGACGACTTGACGCTAAGGTTCGACATGGCATCCATTGTGGCCTCCCTGGGAGTGGTGGCTGACGGCGATGTTATTCAACTCATCATTACCGGCGACCATATAGATCACGATCCTTTCTTCGGCGGTGATTGTGTTCTTATCCGCGGCAAGAAGACCCTGGCATCCGACGGCCAACCGGAAGGGGACAACGCTTCAGCGGAAACCGGATTAATCGGAGCCAACCCCAATCCGTTCAATCCGATCACGACTCTGAGCTTTAGCCTGAGCAGTGCCACCCAGTATCGGCTCACTGTGTATAATATCGCCGGACAGGTGGTGAGGTCATTTGGCGGTACCGGTCAACCGGGTCTGAACAGTGTCGTATGGGACGCTTCTCACAACGCCAGCGGCGTATACTTCTACCGGCTGGAGACAAACAACTTCTCAGCTTCGAAGAAGATGATTCTGATGAAGTAAGCAACAACATCAACTCTGAACGACAGAAGGGACAGCAGTCACATGCTGTCCCTTTCTTTATTCCATGACTTATGCCAATCAGCAAGTTACAGTGGCAGGTCCACTGGTCACATGCAGACGCGCCGCGGACGGCCCCCGACAAACTCGTCGGGATTAGCGCCAGGAACTTTTTGAGAAGTTACTTTTGCTGGTAGTCGGCTGGTACGCTGAACCGAGCTAAATCAAACTCCTTTTCAGTGATACTTGTCACTTCTCTCTTGGTTTCCATCAGAGTCTCGAACTCGCCTGCCCCGCTTAACGATCGGAAGACGGTAGCCAGGTTTCGAATCGGGTTGAAATGCTGCGGGTCCATCAGTTCATACAGCGAATCGAGAATGGGACTTGGCACTGTGTCCGATGACGGATACATCAGTAAGGAAGTTGATTTTAGAGGGATGCCGTCACCGCGAACTACTCGCTGGGCCAACTGCTTGTACTGTTGTATCATGGCACCATCAAAACCCTGCGATTCGTATGCCCAGACCCCATTGGCGGCATTCCGATCGCTGTCCCATTGCTGATAACTTTGATACTGGCGGAGCCCAGGAACACTGGAACTAAGGCACACTTCATAGAATACTATCTGGCTGATCCCGTTCTGCTCGGTGCGTCCCAGTGACAGAAACAGCACACTGTTACAGCTATCGTCGCCGCGCTGGCCCGCGGCCGATTCGTCAACAGCATGCCTCCACTCAACCTTCGGTAGGTCCTTTCGCCCGAATTCGATGAGAGGTCGTTCATCGGGGGCCGGTTTCTGCGAATCGACCTTTGGCAGGATGACGTCTAGTTCGTAGTACTGACCACTGTCAGGATACAGCCTCCACATAGTCGGCGCATCGTAGTGGGCGATACTCGCAGTTCGTTGCGTTCCCGTATCGAGTGAGAACGAAGCGAAGGTTCCGGGAATCCACTTTACATCATTATTGCGCATGGCATTTTCTGTTAAGAACAAAGTATCCCAGGACTGGCTGGTCACTAACTCGGCGGTTTTGGTGGTAGTCTCAAATGATATTACCACACCGGCTTGAACGGGACAGATGAAGCACACTGTAAATAGCGCGCAATAAACCACACAATTCGATCTTCTCACGGTTACCTCCGGGTTGGACGTTGCATAACTCGCTGATGATCCGGACAATTCTAAGGGCACACCGGCGCGGGTCCGGACGAGAACATATAGTCAACCAGGTACACCAGATCGGCAATGTCAATTGTGCCACCGGAACCGTCAACGTCGGACGCTGCCATTACCGGCGGTTCCGGTCCGCCATTGAACATGAAATCGACCATGTAGACCAGATCGGCGATGTCGGGACCAAGGCTGCTGCCGTCGACGTCGCCGCAGACCCATCCCTGACAGAACAGAGAGACGACGCGCACATGGTCAAGATTCCATCCGGCGTAGACCAACCCGCCGTCGGTCGGACCCATCGTCCAGCGCAGATAGACCTCGGGTTCGTCATCCGCGTGTTGAGAAATGTCAAACTCGATGTCGTTCCATTGCAGATCGGCGATAACAGCGGGATTCTCCCAGAGTGTTGTCCAGTTGTAGCCATCGGTACTGATGGAAACCGTGGCTTTATCATATATGGGTTGCTCAACAGCCAGCCATCGGCAGAATCTCAGTCGCGTATTGTACATGTTGGAGCAGTCGATGGCCGGAGAGGTGACGTGCTGCCCCGGCAGGTTGTTTTCATAGTCACCGGCCAGATTGTAGCCCATCACATTGGGGCCGAGACAGCCTTCGGTCGGATCGGGCGCCGGGTATTGTAGCTCGGTCCCTCCTTGGCCCAACGGAATTCCCCGCGACCATTGTCCGCCTGAGATTGTCCAACCGGCGTCAGTCTCGAAATCATCCTCAAAGAGTGTTATCTCCTCGGTCACGGCCATAGCCGTCAGGGGTTCTGTTGGGTCGGGCGCATAGCGAGGTCCTGATTGCGATTCTTCCACGCTTATGTAGTACTCAATCTGCTGGTCACACTCGATGGCCGGCAAGATGGCTTGATACTGCTGGCCCTTCGTCCACACCAGCGGTACCTCCGCAGAATCAGTGCCGTCGACACAACAGTGGATAAGACCGCTGCCCAGCAGAGGTTCGCCCAAGCCGATGCCGGTAACCGTCACTTCGAAAGAAGTAGGCTCCATAGGTTCGACGATCTGCGGGACACCATCGGGAAACATGATGGCCAAACTTCGGACCGGTTTGATATTAACAGCCGGATCGGCGAAAAGATTGGTCTCGTAGTATGTCCATCGCATGCCGGGGTCGTCGATTCGCGCGGCCAGGTCGAACCGGGCGTCGAGCATGGCCATACCCAACTGGGGATACCCTTCGTCGGCATTGAGAATCGCATCCCAAAACTCACGATTGATCACGTGCACCGGGTGTTTAGTTGTGCGCGATCCTAATCCGGAGCGAGAATTGGCGATGCACCCGAAACCGCCAGTGGCCAATTTGACGGTAACGTATTCCGCCCAGCAATCGTTATGGTCGAATTTCCCGGCCGTGCAGCCTTCGGCATACAAGAAGCAAAACTCGGTGTTGGTAAGTTGGTTCTTCACCATGGTGGTGTCGGTGCGCATGGCGTAACCGATGAAACTATGACCCAGATGGTCTACTATATGAACGCCTGCGTTGATACGACTAATGATCTCGGCGGGCGCCCAATAATTGTATGGGAGAAAGGTCAGATCATAGAGTTTGTCGATGTCGTATTGATCGGCTGGGAAACCGCAGGTGGTAAAACCATGGGCGTTGGAACCGCCTTCCATCTGTTCCATGGCATATCCGCCGTATTCTCCCATGCCACCGAAGTTGAGTTGCTCGCCGGTCAGTAAAACCTTGGACAGATAGGCAGCCTCGCTTTCAAGGTAAGCAATAGACTTCGTCACCATGTTTGCTGCCTCCTCGATGGTTGCTGCGGAGATTCGTCCGACGCCTACTTCGGGCAACAGATCGATGTCACCACCTCCCTCGCCGTCGGTCGGTTCCGCCCAGTAAGGGTCGCCGTCGTAGTTGAATGTGCCGTCCAGGCAGCCATAGTAGAAATCGCCGGGCATGTCATAGGCGGCCAGGCTTCCCGAACTCAGCATTACTTCTACGAACACATCCAAAGCCGGGATGATGTCGTCATCGCCACCGATAAGAACCATGCTGATACCGTTCGACAAGTATTCGTTGCGGATGTAATCGCGAACCGTGTGCGGATCGGCACCGCCGACCTGATCCAGGGTATGGATTTCGGTTGGGACGCCGTGGGCGTCATGGTAGTCTTTTAAGGGCTGATAGGTGGTAGCCAGGCCGGTCGGTGAAATGACCAAGAGATCGTAACTTCGGGTGGCCGGTCCTGCCGTTGGGTAGCTGCCAAGCTGGGCCTTGTTATCGACCCGCCTGCCGACAGCCTCAGCATCGACGGTCAAACCACGCACGGTCGCAGTCGGCAAGGACTCCTCAGTATTGACAATGAGCTTCATCTCGGGAAAGTGGTAGAGAGCACCGTCGGCCGGTGAGTATTCCACCGGAATAAGGTTGATGAAGACTATTCTGTATCCGTGGAATGACTGGGTCGATTGCACCTGGAACCTGGAGAGCGGCAATACTTCGCTTCGGGCATAGGCCGCTTCATCGATTGCCAGCGGTCCGATCCGGTCCGGCGGTGTCGACAGAATAAACGGCTGTTCGATAGGCGGAAGTCGCAAGCCGGTCCCAACGAGTAGCTTTTCACCTGCTACCACTTCGACACTGGAAAGCTTTTGGCCGTAGGGTAGTAGGATTCGGGCCCTTTTCGTCGGGAGGGCCGGTTGACCGACCAATCCTGTAACCGGGCAACCGACAATCTCTGCCTGGTCGAACAGTTCGCCGGCAATCTTGACGGTTTCCACTCGCGGTCGCTCAAACGTGTATGTCCGTTCAATGGGTGCGGACAACCCGGAGCCGGCGGCCACTGCCACCGCGATGATGGTACTCAGCGCCATCCACAATAAGCCCTTCGAAGTTAAACATCTCTGCCTCGGCATGTCTCCTCCATGGTTGGATGCCGGCTGAAGGCCAGCCACACATCCGTGCGATACGGGATAGGTCCCGGATAAACCGATACGGCTACGCCTAATATAGCCTGTTCCCTCCATTAGGCAAGTCTCAACGACCTTCATTCGGCTCGGCAGGCACGAATGCGAACGACCCGCGTTCGGGCAACACGGTCACCCAGTCTTGTTCGCTCGGGCGAGGTCAGAATCAGGACCGCCCCGAGGATGCTCATAAACGGCAGGCCGTCTACCAACCGCATCAGGTTCCTCAATATGCTCCTGACCAAACCCGGCCTGGCGCCGTTCGGTTGCACCACTCGCAAACCCATCAGGCGCTTGCCCAGGGTGGTGCCGAACAGACCCTCCAGTACGACAAAGTACACAGCCATGATAACGAAAAAGGTAATGCAGATCGGGTCGGTGACAAGCCAGCCATAACCCCAGAGATGATCGCCTGCGCTCATTATCCAAACACCCTTCACCAGCCTGGTGACCGGAAAGAACACCAGTCAGAACATAAACCCGTCGGCGGCCAGGGCCAGGAATCGGACCCACAGCCCTGCATAGTGAAGAGTTTGCTCGGCTCCTGGCTTGTCGGAATCGGTGTAGTTCACTAAGCCTCCGATTTATTCCGCCGCCCCGTGATCCATCATTGCAGCCGGGGCGGCTGGTGAACATCGCACACAATCAAGGGCACAACACCGGTACCGGGCCATCGGTAAACATGAAGTCCACCAGATATACGAGGTCGGAGATGTCAATTACACCGCTGCCATCGATATCAGCCTCGTCATAGCATACCGGTACAGGTCCGCCCGTGAACATGTAGTCCACGAGATAGACGAGGTCGGATATGTCGATTTGATCACCGGAGTCGCCGTCGACGTTGCCACGGTTCCCTATGCAGCAAGCGATCCATTGGAAAGCTCCTATATCGTTACGACTGCCGTCGGAATCGTTGTACTGCGGATCGGGGTGTCCGGCATTGATGCACGGTGAGTGTGACTGTAGTCCGAAATCATGTGCGGCCGCATCGACGTATACCGGATCAACCTGGATGTCGAACGGAACCTCGACACCGTCGATATCGTAGTTGGGATTATTGTTGTAGATATCATTGTACGCCAGCATGGTAAAGTCGCTAATCGATGTTGATCTCACACCGACTTCCAGTGAGTTGGTGACGATGTTGTTAATGGCGTATCCACCTCCGGCGATCGAGTAGAAGCCGCGTTCATTATCGTGCATTGTATTGTTGATAATCCAGCTTTCGTTAGCGCCGTCACGCATACCAACACAGCCACGTCCGCCATTGCCATAGAAGAGATTCCGGCTCACAAATACAGTGCCGCCCCGGCAGTACACGACTACTCTGATTGATCCACCCACCGGTATATTATCGTGGAAGACGCAATCTCTGACAATGGTCGAATCAGAGCTTTCGATTCTTACAGTGTGATCCCCGCCGCCGCCGCCGCTGATGGTGAACCCTCGTAACTCGGCACCCGGCGCCAGAGCGCCGACGATCCGAACAGTGGGATTGTCGACAATTGCAGGTGTTAAGGTAGTTGGCTCGGCCCGGCCGCCGCCCAAAAGTACGATCGCGCGACGACTGTAATCGATGTTTTCAGTATACGTCCCGGGCGCCACTATGATCGTGTCATTGTGATAGGCAAGCTCGATCGCCGCCTGAATGGTAGCCTGCTCGGTCGGGACATTGACCAGACCGACTGAGGGCAGGGTGGAAAACTGCTCGACAGTTGACCACTCGCAGAATTCGAAGCCGTCGAAGGCCCGCACACGCCACCAGAAATCCTGCTCGGCGCCCAGCCCGGAAACAAAGCCCGAGTAGGAGAGGGGCGTCTTGCGCCGAACATGATCGGCAGAGTATACCAACGATGTCAGAGAAGGATCGTCGTAGACTTCGAAGTAGTAGTATAGTTGATCATTCTCCTGGTCCACTCCGTTTTCCGTGAACAACTGTATGTCACACGCGTGCATCACTTCTCCCCCGACCGGAGAATTCGGTGTTAGACTGGCTGTAACACTGTTCATTCGAAATGAGCGCGTTACCCAATCACCCCAGTCGTTGCCGCCGTAGACTCTGACGCGATAGAAGTAAGCCCCGCCATCGTCGAGTGTCAGACCGGCGTAAGCGGTGAAAGTGTCGGCTGTGTAAACCTGCCCGGAAGCCCACATCTCCGCTGTTGACCATTCACTGTCGGTACCGACCTCGAGTTCAAACGCGACCTGCTGCGGAAGCGTGTCGTAGTAGCTCCAGAAGAAATTGGGCGTGTGGTTGACCACATGAGCGGTATCTTCCGAGCCCAGATTCGGCACCCCTGGATAAGGATAGTTCCCGACCAGCCAAAGAGCGCCCATATCATTACGCGAGCCATTGGGGTCGTTGTACTGTGGATCAGGGTGACCGGCCTCGACACACGGAGAACCGGGCCTCAGCCGGTAATCGTATACGCTCTCATCCCAATACTGCGGATCTGCGTGTATATCGTGCTCCCCCTCAAGGCCGGCAATATCGTAGTTGGGATTATTGTTCCAAACGTTATTGTAGTCCAGCAGAGTAAAGTCCGTTTCCGAGTTGGACCCGATACCCTGATAGGCCGAGTTGGTCACGATGTTGTTTATCGCATAGCCACCGCCGGCGACAGAAAAGAACCCGCGTTTATTACTGTCAAAAGTGTTGTTGATAATCCAGGAGTCCTGGGCCCCTTCATGCAGTCCAACGCAGTAGGTGCCGTTACTGTAGAAGATATTTCTTGTCACTATTACCGGTCCATTGGAACAGGCGATCACTTCTAAACTGGAGCCCGCTCCCCATAAGTTTTCTCGGAAGACATTGTTGGAAATGATGACCGACGCGCAATTGTCGATGTACACAACATCCGACTCCGGAAACGCCCCCCAGTCGACCACCGTAAAGCCTGAGAACACAGTTCCGCTATCGGGCGTGTCGGTGATTGCAACTCCTGGGTCCATTTCCCACAAGCGGGAAAGTGTGGTGGCGTCGGGACCATCGGAACTCATCACCACCATCGGGCGGCCGTGAAGAATGAGGTTTTCCCCGTATTCACCAGGGGCTACCAAAACGGTATCATGGTCGTAGGCGGATTCGATCCCCGCCTGAATTGTCGGTTGGTCGGCAGGAACGTTTAGAGTAATTGGCACGTCTCGCGTTACAAACGAATCGACCGACCATGTGGACACCTCGTAGCCGTCGTTCGACTGCACTCGCCACCAGTAAGTCTGATCGGTGTTCAAACCATCGATGGTGTCTGTGGCTGTTTCCCACCTCTGCTCGGGGACAGAGTCGAAAGACGCCACCAGCCACAGTAGGTCTGGGTCCTCGTACAGTTCAAAATTATAGGCGAGGCTGTCCCCATCCACGTCGTCCGCATTCTCTGCCAACAGGGCCACAGCCAAAAAATGAGGTCTTGGACCGCCGACGGTGTTGAGGGGTACGGGAGTCGTTGGCTTGTTGTTCATTTGGAAATCGCGTTCCTGCCAAGGTCCCCAGATGACGCCGTTGTTGACCCTGGCGCGATAGAAGTACGTCAAGCCGTCGGTCAATTCCAAACCGGCGTAGACAACACTACTGTCGGCGGTGTAGACCTCGCCGGAGTTCCACATCTCAGCGACCGACCAATCGGTATCGGTCCCCACTTCGACTTGGTAACCAAATTGAGTCGGCAACGTGTCGAGAAATCTCCAGGTAATAGTAGGGTTGTGAGAGACCACGTGCAGGACATCTTCGTCGCCGGGCTTAAGCTCGCCCGGGAACGGGTAGCCGGCGATGTCCCAGTAGACGCCCATGTCATTGCGTGTCCCGTTTGGGTCGTTGTACTGCGCATCGGGGTGACCGGCGTCAATACACGGGGATTCCGGCATCAGGCGATAATCATGCAGGTTGACGTTGCTGAATTGCGGATCAACGTGGATATCGTAAGGGCTGGATATGTCCTCGGTATCGTAGTTAGGGTCGTTGCCCCAAACGTTATTGTAGGCCAACAGGGTGAAATCGGATGCAGCTATGGCGCCGATGCCCCGTTCCAGGGAATTGGTCACGATGTTGTTGATGGCGTATCCACCTCCGGCGATGGAAAAGAAACCGCGCTCGTTGCCGTTCATGGTATTATTGACTACCCATGTGTCATGGGAGCCTTCTCGCAATCCGACACAACCGATGCCGCCGTTGTTGTAGAATAGGTTTCGCGTGATCATGGCCACGGCATCGCTGCAGGAGATTACCTCACGATTTTGCGTACCGACTGGAATATTGTCGTGAAAAACGTTGTACCAAATCGTCGCCGAGGCTTCGTTTTGCAGCCGTACAGTGTAGGCAGGCCCGCCGCCACTGACGGTGAATCCGCGAATCTCCGTACCGACCAGTTCACCGTTGCGCATGTGTACGGTGGTCGACTCCGGGCTGGCCGGTTGAATTGTTGTGACCGCTGATCCCTCGGCGCTCAAAAGCACAACCGAGTGACCGTTAAAATCGATATTCTCCGTGTACACACCCGGCGCCACCAGCACAGTATCGCCGTCTACTGTTGCATCGATTCCGGCCTGAATTGTTGGTTGATCAGCTGGTACCTGGATCGTTGTCGCATGGAGTACACCGGATGCGAGCGCCACAAGGGCGACACAAAGTTGAGTTCTCATCTGTCCTCCGCATTGGCTGTCTTTCGATCTTCACCCAAGGTAGGGAAAAAAGGCAACTTTGTCAATGAATCAGTGGCGACTGCCGACCAAAAGCGGTGTTGAACGGTTTTTTAATCCAATTGAAGATACAAGTCGATGGCTCTCAATAAACGGGATGGCCGAGTGGGGTACTTGAAGCGTGATTGGCCCACAAGAGCCAACTAGTTGCATCTCAATTGGTGCCGAAGGGGGGACTCGAACCCCCACTCCCGTAAAGAGAACTGCGCCCTGAACGCAGCGCGTCTACCAATTTCACCACTTCGGCACTTTTCGAACCGCGGGCATCCATACAGATCGGATACCGCGACCGGGCCTCTATATAAGCTATCCTCGACCGAAAAGCAAAAAGATTTTGCCGACTAATTGCCCGAGTCCAGCCATTCCAACTCACCGACGGTGCTGTTTCGCTCATCACTCGTAAAGTGGGGCCGACACCACTGTAACGGAATAAACCAAACACTGACGATTACACTGGACAGACCTGCCTCGCCCCGCTGGTTTGTTCCCCGACTGTTGACAACGACCATATTGGTAGAGTTCAAAATGTTACAACGTCTATTATTGGCAGTACTATTACCACTCCTGAGCCTCTCCCTTCAGTGCGAACGCCGGGAGACTAAAAACATCACAGCTCTCAGCCAGGCCAATCAACTCCCCCAGCGGTTGATCGAATTACCGTTCGACCAACGGCCAAATACGTGAGTGGATACCGCTCGCGCCCGTCGGTTTATCGAGCCCATGGATGCCGACAGCATTGAACTGTTCCATTATCGGGGAGCTGATTACTACCATCCGGTTAATCTGTCACAGACTTGCCACGTGCTGCTTGCTACTTTTGTCCGGACGGGCGAGGATATTTATCTGGCGCGGGCTGAGCGGTATATGCAAAAGCTCATGTCGCTATGTCATGAGGCAGACGGTGCCTCCTGGGCGCCTTACGAGATGCTGTACGCCGTACATAGCTACTCGGCCAACAGGCTCGACCCACCATGGTACTCCGGTATGGCTCAGTGTGAAATACGGACCGTGCAGTCGCGACTCTACGAACTGACCGGCAACACCGAATATCTGGATTCTGCGCGCAAGCTGTTCCGAGCTTTGCTTGTCCTGCAGGGAACCGGTGACCGATGGGTAGCACGCATCGACACGACCGGATACTATTGGATTGAGGAATACCCACTTGATGACCGACCCGCTCAGACGCTAAACGGGTTTGTCACCGCTCTGTTCGGCGTCTATGAGTATTACCTGGCGTCGCACGATCCACAGGCACTCGAAGTGTGGGAACTGGCTCTGACTACGCTGAAAGCCTACCTACCGGACTTCCATCGCAACGGACAAAGCAGTCTCTATTGTCTGGGTCATCGACACGAGGCTAATCCGGGGTATCATAAACTTCATATCAGCCAGATGCGAGATTTGCATCGTCTCACCGGAGATAGCTTCTTTCTCATGATGGCCGAGGTGTTTGAATCATTCCAGCCGTAGGGCAGGATCCCTGTGATCCTGCCGATCTTGGCGGCATCGCAGGGATGCCGCCCTACTAATGTAGGCTGTCGGGTCACAACCAGGCCTTCGGTGTGTCCACTCATGGGTCCGTTGAAAGAACGACGACACCGTCATTGCGAGGTATCCCGCGCCGCGCGGGATGCCGTGGCAATCTCAATTCGTTGTGCAGCAAGACGTATGAGATTGCCGCGCTCCTCCGCCCCGCCTGAGGCGGGGATCGCTCGCAATGACCAGAAATGGGCCTTTTTCAGCGCCCCCCACAAGTTTGGCCCCTTTCCACACAAAAAAACCGCCCTCGGGAAAGGGCGGTTAGTACAGTCTGGGTCCTGTTCGCTTAATTCAAGTAGGCACGCAGGGAGCGACTGCGTGAGGCATGACGGAGCCGGCGGATTGCCTTCTCTTTAATCTGCCGCACACGCTCACGCGTGAGTGAAAAGCGAGCACCGATCTCTTCCAACGTAAGAGCCTTTTCATGATTGAGGCCGAAGTAAAGATTGATCACCTCAGCCTCGCGCGGCGTCAGCGAATCCAGAGCTTTCTCGATCTCAACTTTCAAAGACTGACTCAGAAGCGCTTCATCCGGCGACGGCTGTAGTTCATCCTCCAGCACGTCGATCAATGAGTTGTCTTCTGAAGTGGAAAACGGCGCATCCAATGAGAGGTGGGAATTGGAGATTTTGAGAGTGTCGGCCACCTCACTTTCCGACAGCTCCAGTTCTTTTGCAATTTCCTCGGCCGAGGGGAGACGTCCCAACCCTTGCTCCAGTCGACTGGAAATCTTGCCTATCTTGTGCAGCGTCCCCACTCTGTTGAGGGGGAGCCTGACAATTCGGCTCTGTTCAGCCAGCGCTTGCAGGATCGCTTGACGTATCCACCAAACGGCGTAGCTGATGAATTTGAATCCCCGGGTCTCGTCGAACCGTTTGGCCGCTTTGATGAGGCCGATATTGCCCTCATTGATTAGATCGGCCAGGGACAGACCCTGATTCTGATACTGTTTTGCCACCGAGACTACGAAGCGCAGATTAGCCTTGGTCAGTGCTTCCAGGGCACGCATATCACCCTGCTTGATTTTTCTGGCCAGCCGCACTTCCTCTTTGGCGTTGATCAAAGGAGTTTCCCCGATTTCGCGGAGATAGAGGTCCAAAGACCGGTCTTCATCGCGATATTTTAGGGATTGTTTAGCCACTTGTGTTGACTATCTCCTTCCTATGGGTTTGGCCGATCACACTTTTCCATCCACTCAGATGGACCGTCATCGACCGTTATATGTTCCAATTATGGCCTGATGACCTTGCGGACCATCGTGCCGTCCGGTTCCAAAACTATCACTGAAACGTGTTCGGTGGATCGTTCCAGACTGCCAAGTACTTCTTCTACGTCCTCAAGCGACTTCACTGTGACATCATCCAGTGAAAGGATGACGGTGCCACGAGTGATCGAGGCATAATCAGCCGCCGAACCGGCTTGCACTCGCCTAACATATACGCCGTCGGCCTCGCGCAAATTCATGGCTCGCGCTATATCGGGCGTGAAATTGACCAACTCCATCCCAAGCCACTGCTCGGAAACAAAGTCATCTTCCTCGGTAGCCCGCACTGGTCGCGCCCGACGAGCGTCGTCACGGTCGCCGATCAGAGTCTCCAGAGTCAGGTGTGACCCATCTCGTACGATCTGCACCGGCGTCGGAAGACCTTCGCGAGCTGTCGAGACCAGGACTGAAAACTGACCGGAATTCTCGACCGGCTGATCGTGGAACCCGACGATGACGTCGCCTTCCTTGAAACCTGCATCGTCGGCCGGTGACTGAGCCACCACCGAGTCTATGGTGATTCCCTTGACCGATTCCAGACCCTGTCGTTTGGCCTCGCGCTGTGTGACCGGATGGTACCATATACCAAGCCAGCCACGCGATGCCTGACCGGTGGCAATCAAGTCGGGAACTATGGCCCGGGCCAGGTTAACCGGAATGGCGAACCCGATACCGACCGAGCCGCCCGAGGGACTGGATATGGCGGCGTTGATACCCACGCACTCACCTTGCAGGTTCAAAAGCGGACCGCCGGAGTTACCGGGGTTGATCGAGGCGTCGGTCTGAATATAGCTTTGATAGTAAGGCCGCTCACCACCGCCAAAATGGAGGTTGCTGCGCCCGACCGCCGATATGACACCGACTGTCACCGTGCGCTCCAATCCCTGCTGCGGAAATGGATTGCCGATGGCAATGGCCCAGTCACCGACTTTGATATCGTCGGAGTGTCCGAACGGGATTATGGTGATATCGTCTTCCGGTTCGACTTTCAGTACAGCCAGGTCTGTTTCCGGGTCGCGGCCGACCAACTGGGCGTCATACTGATAGCCTGAAGCCGTGCGAACAGTCATTTCGACAGCATCTTCTACGACATGGTTGTTGGTCAGGATATACCCGTCCTCGCGAAAGAAGAACCCGGAGCCGGACGAAGTTTGATAGTTTGATCCGTGGTACCACCAGGGCATGCGCTCTGTTTTGGATTTGGCCGATATATTGACCACAGCGTCGGCCACGGTCTCTACGACGGCTACAAACGGCGATTCGTACTCACCGTCGCGCTCGACCACAGGATAGGCCCCGGCCTGCGATACGACCGGCAGGTTGACCGGGCTGCTCTTCTCAACCGAGAATGGCAGGTGCGGCGCCACCAGAATTCCAATGAGGGTAAAAATAGCGGCTGCCAACCCCACCGAAACAAGCCGCGACCCCTTCCGATTGTGTGAATCCTCCCGGATTCCTTGTTCAACCAACTACTGTCTTCCTCCAAATACGGTAACCGTGTAAAATACCAATCCGGTCTCGCCGTGTCAAGTGGTTTCTGGGCGGCCGGAGCTTTCTATATAAGTTATAACGCAAAAGGGGCCAATATGATGGAAAAAACTTTTGAGATGGTGAAATCTACCCTATTTGCCGGGTATTGGGAGTGATAAATCAGCCATGAATGGCCCCCTTGCGCTTCGCGCGCCCCGACCTCAGGCTGAGCGAAGTCTCGGGGCGAGACCATCTCGTCCTTGTCACCCCGAGCGGAGTCGAGGGGCGCGGCAATCTCTCCCCTCTGTCATGCCGGACTTGATCCGGCATCCATCTTCTCTTGTAGGGTGGGTCCGCCTTCGCCGAAGGTCCGCCGTAGGCGGGAACCCGCCGAAGTCGGCAGGGTTGCCTGGCGTTGTGGTGGCCGAGTCTTCAGACTCGGCTATAAAAGAAATATACTGAAGTCTCACCCAAAAAGACATCTGTTATCGGCCAGCGCACCCAAATGTCAGGCGGGACATGGCCGCACTCCAATCTATTATGGCCGTATCCCCTACACCGTGATGATGTAACTCATACAGGACTGCGGCCCATCTGACGTCGCCGCTTGATTTTCGCCATCTCTCTCTCACGGTACACCGCAGATTAGACCAAGTGTCTGGACACTGCCTGAAGTGTTTCGGATTGCCCCAAGATATCAAATCCGCCCAGGAGCGATAAACCACGGACCTATCCCGGGACAGCGCTTGGTCTAACGGGAAGTTGCGCGGACCTGGTATGCCTTGTGTTCTTCCCGCTAGTG
The DNA here is from genome assembly GCA_029860345.1 of Candidatus Zixiibacteriota bacterium. NCBI lineage: Bacteria > Pseudomonadati > Candidatus Zixiibacteriota > Candidatus Zixiibacteriota bacterium. The sequence continues at coordinate 17,106 of JAOUBJ010000014.1, forward strand.
ACCAACGTATATCTATCTTAGATCTTTGGAGAGTCCTGAATGACTCAGAGAGGTACTTTGTCTCCCCACCGATGAGCAGATATGTCCGGAGCGCTTTCTTCTCCGCTTCTGTCGATCTACTGAATGCGAGTTTCCATATGTCCTTTGCAATATCTGCAGCTTTGGCCTGCTTAAGCCACTTCACTTCGCAGGCCATCCCAGCGTCATTCTCGTCTGGCACCACGGCCACGTCATGCTGAATGGGACGCCCCTGACTTGGACTGTGACTGCGATCACTGTAGCAGGTGGAATTGGACCAATTGGCCGTATGCTCTGTCGTCACCCTGAATGCTTGATCAGGGTTCGACAGACAAAGCCCACGTGCGAACGATGCTCGTATGTATTCCTCGGTCATAATAAGACGCGTTGGTGTGGCGAGTTCTGCCGCGAGTGCGGACTCCACCAACAGAAAAGCCCGTGCCATCCAATCCTTATACTCTTTGGCTATCAGGGAATCACCTCAGGCGCTATGATATATTGTTCGCTTTGCCACCCCATGGCACTGACAAGTACGCTGACAATGCCAATGATCCAGCCGCTGTATTCCTCGAGTACAGTTTCCATCAAATCTTCCAATTGTTGCATCAATATAGGCCGTTGCGTCTACCAAGACAATGACTAAGCTGGATGCCGGATCAAGTCCGGCATGACAGGCGTGGATGTTGTAGCCCGTCCCAAACAGGGTTTGAGACGGCCACCCGGACGAACCTCATGCCTCGACTCCGCTCGGCATGACAGTGATAAATCACTCTTTTTTTCGCTCCGCACGTCTCACCTGCACACACAAATTGTTAACACTTACAAGTGGTGGTGGGCGACACCGCCCGACACCCGAAAGCTGTCAGGCGAGGTCGCCTGACAGCACCTGAAACGGCGGCGGGTTCACGCCGCGGCGCGCAGGCGAAGACCGACCCGCCCTACAAGATAGAACCCACTTATGGGTGGCGTATGTTGTTGACTTGGCAGGAAAATGCGTCTACCTTCTGCCCATGATTAATGCTTCACCGTTCATTATGCGTAAAGCGGTAGCCGAGTTCGGCACCCGCCTCTACGAACAGCAAATGATCGCCGGGACCGACGGCAATCTATCAGTACGGCTCGGTGATGACCGAGTATTAGTAACGCCATCCGGTCTGCCCAAGGGACGACTGGCGCCCGAAGACATGGTGATCGTAGACATGAACGGCAAACACCTGCAAGGCAGCCATAAAGCATCGGCGGAACTGGCTATGCACCTGTTGGTGTATCAACGTCGCAGCGAAGTCAACGCCGTCATCCACGCCCATCCCCCCCACGCGACAGCTTTTGCCGTGGCCGGGATCGGGCTTGAGTCCGATGTGCTGCCGGAAGTAGTGGTCTCGGTCGGTAAGATTCCGTTGACCGACTACGCCGGACCGGGGACCGATGAGGTTCCCAAATCGATTGAGCCGCACGTCGACACCTGTAACGCTTTTCTGCTGCGCAATCATGGTCTGTTGACGGTCGGCCGGTCGTTGGATGAAGCGTATAATCGGCATGAAGTTGTTGAGCATTATGCCCGGATTGTCCTGCTGGCGCGGCATCTTGGAAACATCGACGCTATTCCCGGCGAGGATTTCAGGAGGCTCGAGCGAATGCGTGAGAATCTGGATAAAACCTGGGACCCCAAAGTCTAACGGGTTGTTTTCGTGCCTGTAAAAAAGATCATCGTAGAAAAGGCTAACCGGTTGTATCAGTTGCCGCCGGACCTGCTGTCGTTTGCCCAACCGCAGAAGCGGTTGAAACTGCTCCAAAAGACCGAGATTCTGGACCTGACTTCGTTCCGCTGGCCGGTGGAACCATCGGATAGCCCGCCAGTCGACAATTATCTCGAACCGGCCGGTAAAGCTGACATGCAAACGCTGAAAGAATCGCTGGCCGAATGGTATCGGTCGGTGCATGGCGCCAAACTCAACCCCAACAAACATGTCTTTATCGGCAGTTCCATCTCGGCCAACCTGCTGGGCCTGGGCATGGCTTTTATCGATCACGGCGATATCACCTTTGTGCCCGGGTTGGGTCTCCCCCTGTATCGCCGAGTGGTTGGCGCCTGTGGCGGCGAAGCGGTGGCTTATGCCGTGTTGTCGCAAGATGGCTGGAAGCCGAACTTTGAACGAGTGGGTACCAGATTGGGACGAGTGGCGCGCGTCCTGTTCGTTAACACCCCGCACAATCCGACCGGTGCTGAACTGAGCGAGAAGGAAATGACCGAGCTGGTGTGGCTGGCGATCAAAGAGAATGTCATGATAGTCAACGATGCCGCCTACCAGACTTTCGCCGAGCGGACATCTACCAGCTTGATGAGTGTGATCGGCGGCAAGAAGGTCGGCGTGGAGGTAGGTTCGTTCTCCTATCACTTCGGACTGCCCAGTCTGCCGCTGGCTTTTGTGGTCGGCCATCGCGATGTAGTCAGTGGACTGAAACTGTCCAGCCGACTGACCCGTCCGTTTTTGTTCACTGCCCACGTCCGGGCCGCGATGGAGGCAATGCGCCAATACCCCAACCCACCTTTGCAAGCCGCGCGAAAGAAGATATCACAAACCGCCGGCCAGGTGGGCAGCTTCCTGGACACGCTCAACCTTGAGAAAACCGGCTACGATACGGTCCCATTTGTCTGGGCAAGGTTGCCCCGGCGAAGTCCTTCGACACGCGCCGCCACGCGACTGCTCAAGCGCAGCCGCATCCTGGTGGCGCCGGGTTCCGCTTTTGGCGAACTCGGCGAAGGATACCTCAGATTGTCGCTGACACCGGATGCTACAACCTATCGGGAGGCAACCGATCGGTTGCGAAAGCGCCGGTTGGCACAACAGAAAGATGCAGCCGAATGAAAGACATCATCCGCATGACCGGCATGTCGTTTTATGGCTACCACGGTGTCAGCGCTGCCGAGCGTGAGACCGGACGGATGTTCGAGGTTGATTGCGAACTCGAAGTCGACCTGGCCGAGGCGGGTCAGTCCGACCAACTCATCGACACTATCGATTACGCCAAAGTCTACGACACCGTCCGCGAAACGGTCGAGGGGACGGCCTTCTCGTTGCTGGAGGGTCTGACCGGTAAACTGGCCACGCGAATTCTAAATGACTTCGGGGCCTATCGGGTTACTTTGCGCGTTCGCAAGCTTGATCCCCCTCTGGGCGGACACGTAAAACATATTGAAGTTGAACTGACGCGCCACCAGGCGGACACTCAGAAACTCATCAACAACGAATCATAGAGGCATACGATGTCTGAAACTGTTTTTATTCTCGCCGGCTCGAACATGGGTGACCGTGAAAAAAACCTGGCCGACGCGCTGGCCAAACTTGAGTTTATCGAAGGTCTCGAAATCGTCGCAACATCTGCCATCTACCTGTCGGAGGCCGATGGTATGGACTCTGCGGCGCCATCGTTTATGAATCAGGCCGTGATGGCCGACTATCGGTTCACTGCGGGTGAATTACTTAATGCTCTGGAGTTGATTGAAAAGAAGCTCGGTCGCACCGGCAAAGGTCAGCAACTGCCGCGCACTATCGACCTGGACATACTGTTGTTCGGGCAACAGGTGATCGAGAGCGAGCGGCTGTCCATACCGCATCGGGAGTTGCTCAATCGACCGTTCGCCATGGCGCCGATTCTGCAGATTGATCCGAAAGTGACTCATCCGGTAACGAAAAGGCCGGTCTCGGATTTTCTCAGTGACGAAGATCGAAACAAAGTAATGTTGTACAAGGACCATGTCGCAAGACAACCTTAGACCCAATTACATAGCCGTTGAAGGCGTCATCGGCGTCGGGAAAACATCGTTCGCCAAGATGCTGGCCGAGCGACTCGAAGCCGAGTTGCTGGCTGAAGAAGTCTTCGAGAACCCGTTTCTGGTGGATTTCTACAAGCATAAAAAGCGGCATGCCTTCAGTTGCCAGTTGTTCTTCCTGCTGTCGCGGTTTCAACAACAGCAGCAACTGATGGTGCGGGATCTGTTCGCTCAACGGATCGTCGCCGACTATCTTTTTGCCAAAGATGCTATCTTTGCGTCGGTGAACCTGGCCGAGCGCGAACTGGCTTTGTATGACAAGATCGCACCGATTCTATCGAAAGACGTTCCCAGACCGGACCTGGCGATCTACCTGCAAGCATCGACACCGACACTGCTGCAACGGATTCGCAAAAGGAACTACACCTTCGAAAAGACAGTCGGTCCCGACTATGTCGAGATGCTAAACAAAGCATACGACTATTACTTTTTCAACTACACCGAAACGCCGCTATTGGTGGTCAAAACAGACGAGATCGACTTTGTGGAGAACCCGGAACACTTCGATGACCTGATCGATCAAATCGAAAAACCGATGAGTGGCAAAAAATACTACGTGCCGGCCGGCAACGTCGTATTATAATGAGACATTATGGGATACCTTGACGGAAAGAAACGGATGACGATCGGTCGCATTCTGAAAAAGAAAGCATCCGGTGAGAAGATTGCGGTGCTGACCGCGTATGACCACTACACGGCACACCTCTTGGACGAAGCGGGGATCGACATGACCCTGGTCGGCGACTCGGCGGCCAACGTTATTCATGGCTACGACTCGACGCTGCCGATCACGATGGACGTGATGGTGGCTCACTGTGCCGCTGTAGCGCGCGGTACCGAGAATGCACTGGTCATCGCCGACATGCCGTTCATGTCGTTTCAACCGTCGACTGAGACGGCTATTCTCAATGCCGGACGCTTTCTCAAAGAAGGCGGTGCGCACGCAGTCAAACTCGAAGGTGGTCTGGAAATCGTACCGACGGTCAAGCGGTTGGTCGAGATAGGTATCCCTGTCATGGGGCATATCGGTTTGACGCCGCAGTCGATCAATCGGTTCGGCGGTCCTCGAGTACAGGGCCGGAAGAAAAAGTCACAGACCTATCTCAAAGAGTCGGCGCTGGCTCTGGAAGAAGCGGGCGCCTTCTCGATGGTGCTCGAATTAGTCGAGAACGACACAGCGCGCGAGATCACTGAGAGCCTGAAGCGCGCGGCGACTATCGGTATCGGCGCCGGTGTCGCTTGCGACGGTCAAGTACTCGTGATCAATGATATTCTGGGGCTGGGTGACACTGAGTTCAAACCGAAGTTCGTGCGCCGCTACGCCGACCTCTCCCCTGTCATTTCCGATGCTGTCAAACGCTTCATCGCCGACGTCAAGTCCGGCGAGTATCCCTCAGATGATGAGTCGTATGGGGGGTAGGGGGCACCATATGCAAGGTGATTTGTGCTGAACAAAACAGACCCGGGAAAACTAAACGCCAGCCGAGTGTACTTTACCGAGTTTGATCGAGTCACTTATTCCCAGGTGGCTTGGACGCCTTCTGACGTGGAGGGGATCAAACTCGCTCTGATCAGGAAGTTGAAGCTGTTGGCTTTGACAAAAGGTCATGTTGTTATCGCAGCTTCTCACCTGTTGGAATCAGAGCTTGCTCGTGAGCTCCTGCTACCCCACCCAGAGTTATTCTCTGAACGCATAGTTGTGCCTGCCCTCCGTGAGGAATTTCCAACGTGCGTCGACTTTATGGAGAGCAAACAACACGCTCCGTCACAAGGGGAGGCCGAGTTATATTGCGGTGCCGATCAGAGCGAGATGGCCCAATTGATTGATGACAGCGCCCGACCAGTGAAATGGAACACGGCCGAAACAAGTACTTGGTTCAAATCTAGACTGCTTTCCGATCTTCGGAACCCCAACAGCCTACCGGGCCTGATGCTTTCCGAAAATGGCCTTTCGGTTCCCGAATCCATGTGCTCTGAACTTGAGAACACCGCTTCGCTCAGCCGCGGAGCGGTCTACAGCGCCTCACAACAGTGTGGCGAATTGACATTCAGAGAAATCATCACTTCCTATGCGGACTTTCTGTATTATCTATCCGGTGCGCGAGCTGTTGACTCAGAGGGAATCCTCCCGCAAGAGAACATCGTTGACTTCCGTTTATCTGACCTCAGCGGAGCCAAAACCAACCTCTCGGAGCATGAGGTGTTCTTTAAGATTTTCGTCGATCTAGTTAAGACCAGTACATCTACTTATTTTCCGACTGATCTCTTGGACGCAATTACGGTTGAAGATTCAATCGAGTTACACCGGATTGCCGTTGAAGCTTCGTTTGTCGAAAAGTACAACGATATTCAGACTAAAACCAAAGCCGGTCTCATGATGACAGATCCAGAACGGCTGGTGTTTCTGATGCACGAACTGGAGGAGCTCGAACGCGAATTGTGGAGTGAATACAGAAACGCCATCTATAGTGAGCTTCCTCTGCAGCATCGCAAACTTATGAAGCGTCGCGCTGCTCAGTTTATTCACTCGGTTGCATCTGTCATCATCACACCGTACGGTCTTGTAATGGGAACCAAGGACATTCTGGTCTCAGGGCTGCGACTGATTAGCCTGGACGGCATCGCTTCACGTATCGAGTCAAGAATCGAGAAGAGTCTCCGTGGCCTTGAGTCGGCAGTGGCGAAGACGACAGCCGGCCAGAAGCCGATTCTATTGCAATATATCGACAAACTGAAATCCCGATACGCGAGTAAGATGCTTGGACCTCAAGATTAGCAATCCGCTTCGGTTCGGCAGCAGTGATACCCAGAGCCCTCGACGTTAGGCACCGTTTGAAGATGTCGAAACCCGCCCTTCGGCAGCGCACAGGACGACACGGTCAAGCCGTGACTCTCACCCTTAGGGCCAAGAGGTTTCGCCCTACAAGACTGGATACTGGCCTCCGCCAGTATGACATAGGCGGAAAAGATGGATTCCCGCCTGCGCGGGAATGACACCCATAAATGTGTTCTTTGCGCTTCGCGCACCCTTCAACTGCATTCGGAGTAACAATGGGTGCGAGGGGATGACAGGTAGGGCGTGCGCGACGCCTTTCTGACAACGGCGTCAGGTCTCTAAGAGAAGAGAGACCTGACCTACAAGACTTCGCGCTCCTTTGAGAACAGCGTGAGGTTTCGTCCTTGACTTGGAAACGATCCCTACCTAGACTGTATGATCGTTCAAAGTAAGAGTTGAGGTATCAAAACCATGGCGTTCAGCAAAACAGAAACGAAACGGTATGAGAAACAGGTGGCCGCGTTTGTTGAGAAGCGCAGACCGCCTGAACACATTCGCGACCAGGTGGATATCGCATTCCGGATCAAGGGCCAGAGCGTCGAGATATTTGAGATTCGACCGAGCTTTTTCAAACCCAAAGTGAAGATGGAAGAAGCCGTAGCCAAAGCGACGTATGTACGTACCCAGGGGATATGGAAAGTGTTTTGGCAGCGAAGGGATTTGAAGTGGCATACCTATGAGCCCTCTCCCAGGCTTCGGACTCTTAAGAAGTTCCTGGATTTGGTGGATGAGGATGCCTTGTGCTGTTTCTGGGGTTAGGTTCATTGGTCGGTAGCCCTGCGCTATTGACCAAGTAGGATTTACTATGCCAGCAGAAGTATTACTCAAAGACTTAGTCGACGGCATGCAGTTTCAGTCGGATCTGGCCAAGTCGTTCCTGAATACTGTGACCGGAAAAGTAGTGACCATTACCGAGGATGAATTCAGAGCTGTTGATAACGAGGTGAATTCACTCGGTTTCAGTGAAGAAGAACTCAAGGATGCTCGTGACGTGGAAAAAGGAGAGGACTACATCGCCCTGCCGAGTCAATTCGACACCAACGAGTACAAAATGCTAGAGCGGTTTGCCGATTCGATCGATAACCAACACCACTCCGACGAGTTGCTTAGAGCGCTACGCGGTCGCGGCGCTTTTCGACGATTCAAGGATACTACCTACAGACTGGGAATTGAGAAGGACTGGTACACGTTTCGCGATCAAGCCTACGAGGAACTGGCCGTCGAGTGGTGCGAAGAGAACAACATCAAGTATCGCCGTTAGTTTCTTGTCGGTCATCCCTGTGGTCTCGACCCGCACGGTTCATGGTTCGACTCCGCTCACCATGAGGTGATGAATCACTTTTTCGCGCTACGCGCGTCATTCAACCCGGTACCCCACGCAGAGCGCTTCGCGGCGAGTGGATTCGACTGTGGGGTACCGTGCAACACATGCAGATCCCGCCCCAAGCTGTGGGCCACCCGTGTGATCGTCCACACCACTCCCACTAAGTCTACCGATCCGCCGGACGACTCAGCGCCGCCTCGATCTCAGCAGCACGTTCGGGATATAGTTGCTTGTCCATCCAACCAACCGTCGTCGGGCGCATCCGTTCGTTTTCATACCCCTTGCGCTTGGCCATCACACGATAAGTGAACGACGCATCGCTTGAGCCGGATTGCAACTCGACCACATCAAAACCGGTCGTGCCGACACTAACGTAGGTACCGTTGCAGTCACCGCGTAACTGAATGAAAACTTCCATGGGATGATCGTCGTCGATAACAACCGTCTCCAAGTAGAGCGGATCAAGTTCGATGTGTGCGGACCCATTCTGTAATTGACCACGGCCAATATCTTCGAACCAGATTTCGGTAGCCTCGGTAGCGTACATCAGGTTTTCACCCTGTGACGTACGCACCACAGCCGGCTTGGCACCGGATGCGATCATGTCGCCGGAGGCATAGACGGCCGCCCCTGAGCCGCCGGCATTCTCAAAACCGAAAACACCGTAGTGGGTACCGGAACCGGTGGAGTTCACTGAACCATAAACACCGTATGTGGCACCCGAGCCGGAATTGCGAATGTCCTGAGCCCTTAACCCGTAAACAGAAGATGTCGAGTTTCCTTCGGCATAGGCCCAAACACCGGTGACGCCCCCGGAGCCGGAGTTCCAGGCCTGTGCCTCAACGGCAATGGCGTCACCGGAACCCTGGTTGTCGGTCTGCATCCTGAGTCCAGATAGGTTACCTGTCTGACTGGTTACCTCACCTCTTACGCCGTAGGTAGACGTGGCCGCAGAGGAGCTCACAGTCATATCCAGCCCGGTGGTACCGAAGACACCGCTGACATCCCATCGCATCCCCGTGCAACCGTGGTTGGTGGAGGTGGCGGTCAAATCCATACCGTAACAGGGACCACTTTCAGAACTGAAATCCCCGTCCAACCCGAAAGTCCAGTTGGAGCCGGTACTGGTGGAAGATAGCCCCAGCGCCGTGGCGCGCCCCGAGGTGGAACCGAAGTTGTAGGCATCGAATTGCCCCGCCGTCATATGCCCCCCCAAACTCGTTGTCGCCGTTCCGGCCACCCCGACACCAGAACCACCGCCGAAAAGGGTAATATCAGCGGTCCCCCGTAATGCGAAACTGGTATCAACACTACCAATCTTTCCTTCTACCTCAAAATCACCAGCTATACCACCACCGTTACCGCTGTTTTTAACGTAGGAATGAACGCCGGGTATAAATGCAGTTGAATTGCTGGTCCTCGTCACCTCAAGTTGCGCCGGTCCCCAGCCAATGGTGTCAGCCCCAATCAGGACAGTGGCAAAAGGATCGACGGGATGCATAAAATAACCGGCCCGTCTCCAGGTGCCGCTGAACGCAAAAGGTACCGATCCAAACTCTGTCCGTGGACTTATCTCCGGGTCCGAGCCGACCTTTACACCCAGAAACCTATCGGCACCGGCAAAGTAGAGGGGATCCAGTGGGTTCACCGAGCCAAGCATTATAGCGAACGCACCGTCGGTGGTGGAGACCGACTGGGTTTCGCTCCAAATAGCGGACCCGCCACTGGCCACATCGTAAATCGAGAACAGCACCGAATAGCTGCCGTCGGCTACCGGCGAACCGCCCCCGTCGGTGAGCACACCTTGGTAGGACATTACACTTGGGACATCCGCTACGGCTGTCAGGGCCGACAGCATGATCAATAACACAACAACTGAGAGAAGGACGCGCATGAGAGTACCTCGTAAGTTAGAAAAAGTCTGAAGTCTTTTCGATCTGTCTAATTGCACATTCAGAATCGGCGGGTATTCGAGCACAGTCGGCATGGAAGCCGCCTATGTGGAGTGTTCGTACCCACATACTCCATGATTGGAAGATATCACATCCGGACTATTTGTCAAGATAAACTGCGTAGGTTTAAGATATCAATCTGCCCTTAATCTACAGCTCAGTAGGTCGGGAGCCCTGTGCTCCTGACGAAAATGTCGAAACCCGCCTTCGGCGGTCCTGCGGACCAGGGGTTTCGACCTACGAAGTTCATGGTTCGACTCCGCTCACCATGAGGTGGCCACGAGCGGAGTCGAAGGATGAACAGATTACACCATCCTGCGCAAGCAGTAGGTCACAGTTAAGTGTGAGAAGGCTTGACTACATGTGGCCTGTTTACTATTATACAAATCAGAATCGTGCATCCATTTTATGAGGGAGTCGAACTATGGCACAGATCAAATCGGGAGATCGATGCGCAGATTGCACCCATTGCAAAGTATGGTCTACTGATCACAGTAAGGCATCGTGTAACCTGCATAGCGACCAGGGGTTTCACCCAGACCGACCTGCACCGGCTAGATGCGTCAACAAAGTAACCCGGAAGTTCTAGTCCACATCATTACGCACCGGCTATAAGGGGAAAGAATCTAGTCAATCTAGGGAGTTACTATGAGTGATAGAGAGAGATTTGAGAGGCTTTTGCTTGATGCAGAACAAGGAGATGCTGAAGCACAGTATGAAGTGGGCAAAATGTATGCTATGGGTGCTGGGGTTGAGGCGAACCAGGAAGAGGCCGTCAAGTGGTTTCACAAAGCTGCTGACCAAGATCATGTAATTGCGCAGCACAATCTGGGCGTAAGTTACCGAAAAGGGGTTGGTGTCAAAGCCAATGACGTTGAATCTGTCAAATGGTACCGTTTGTCAGCTGAACAAGGGGACTTCGATGCTCAGCTTAGTTTGGCCTCCATGTATACTGACGGAAGAGGAGTTTCGAAGAATCTGACCGAGGCATTCAATTGGTGTCGCAAATCGGCTCAACAAGGAAATCCCTCGGCTCAATTCTATTTAGGTAGAATGTATGTTTACGGTTATGGAGTTAACTCTGACCTAGACATGGCTATGGAGTGGCTTCGTAGGGCATCAGAGCAAGGAAACAGTGAAGCGCAGTCTTTAATGGATGCACTATTAAACGGGATTGATTTCTCCTGAGGCGGACACGATACAGCTTAGGGATTAGTGAGCACACTGTAGCCTGAGTGTCGATTCAGACGAACCTGTCGAAACCCGCCTTCGGCGGTCCTACGGACCAGGGGTTTCGACCTACGAATTTCATGGTTCGACTCCGCTCACCATGAGGCGGACACGAGCCTCCCCTGAGCTGCACGCCTGCAAATCCCCGGCGCGCAAAGCGCATGAAAGTGATTTATCACTGCGCGGAGCGCATGAAACCCGTTTTTGGGTGGTTTATCACCACACCGTCTTGATCGCCAACCCGATCAGGATCAGGCCGCCGAGGATACCTGCCTGGCGAGAAAAACGCAGACCCAAAGCACGACCGAACGACAGGCCAAGCACAGTCATCCCGGCCGCGACGACGCCGATAATCAAGGCCGGATTCAATATCGCCGTGCCGACCAAGGCCAGAGACAGTCCGGCCGCCAACGCATCGATCGATGTCGCGAACATGAGGACAATCAACGAAGCGCCGCGCGTTGGGTCCCCTGTCCACTCCCGTTGTTCAGGTTTGAGATGCTCGTAAATGGCATGGCTCCCGATGGCGAACAAGATCAACGCGGCCAACCAATGACCCAACGAGCCGACCCAACCCGAAATTACACCACCGGCATACCAGCCGACAATAGGCATCCCGAACTGCGCGAAACCGAAATGCCACGACAGCCGAAACACCGTCCAGCGCTCCAGATGGCCCATCCGTATTCCCACCACGATGGCAACGGCGAAGGCATCAAAAGCCAGCGCGAAGGCCAGGATGACTATGTTGGTCAGGTCGGTCGAAATCTGCGCTGTCCTCTCGTCTGTGACTTGGTGTCAAGCCTGTCAATCGGTGTAGAATACCGATCTCGATCTGTTTAAGCAACCGTCAATCTATGAGCGGGTTATTGAAGAGCCCACTTGCCGCTGCGCTCCAGATGCAGTAGGGCGGGGTCCGTCTTCGCCTGCGCGCCGCGGCGTGGACCCGCTGGAATTGGCAGGTCTCTAACAGAAGAGAGACCTGCCCTACAAAAGCAGATGGATGCCGGTTCGAAGTCCGGCATGACAGAAGTTGGGCGTAAAGCAGGGGGAAGCGAATTGTCAGGTTACCTGTGTCGGGCGGGTCGCCCAACACCACCAAAGACAGCCGGCAGGCCTTTGCCGGCCGCTAACCACATGAAATAACAACAGATAGCAGGTGCTCGGGAACAAATCCAGGCTGCCGACAATTATAGTAAATAATACTTTACATTTTTGTAAGGTTTTCGTATAAATAGGTGCCGGCTGCAAAAATGGACCGGCAAAGGAAATGATTTGAGAATATCGGCCACCGAAGAATACGGATTGCGATGCCTTTTGGTACTGGCCCGACAAGGCCTGGACGGGCAAATGTCCATTGCCGATATCGCAACAGCCGAGGGGATTTCGGTGCCGTATGCTTCGAAATTGCTGGCCAAGATGCGCCAGGCCGGGTTGGTCAAGGCCGTTCGGGGGCGCAAGGGTGGCTTCTGTATCAGCAAGCAACCGGGCCAGGTCAATCTTCTGGAAGTGATTACTGTCCTGGGTGGACCGCTGCTTGATCCCGACCACTGTACCAAGCGGACCGGCCAACTTGAGGAATGTGTGCACACCGATCAATGTTCGGTGCATGACATTCTCGGCAGTCTGGCCGGTCAAATCGCCGGCTTCCTGGCCGGAAAGACGCTGGCCGATCTGGTGCACAACGAACGACTGATAACCCTGTCGGCTCTTACCGGCGACGACAAAGGGCGGCAGGCTGGGGACAGACCATAATGAACATGTTTGACCTACCTATATCGAGGATAATCCAATTATGACCGAAAAGAAGCCTCTGTTTGAGTTCAAGAACATTCACGTTTCCGTTGAAGGTAACGAAGTCGTCAGCGGAGTGTCGTTGAAGATAGCAGCGGGTGAGATTCATGCCATCATGGGACCCAACGGTTCCGGCAAGTCTTCCCTGTCGAACGCACTGATGGGTCACCCGGCTTACACCATCACCCAGGGTGAAGCGTTCATCGACGGTGTGAGTATTCTGGACATGGCGACCGACCAACGCTCGCAGGCCGGACTGTTTCTGGCTTTTCAGTATCCGCTGGCAATCCCGGGTGTGTCGGTGGCCAACTTCATGCGGGCCGCGCTGAAATCGCACCGCGGCCCGGATGCCGATATGTCCGATTTCCGCAAACTGTTCAAAGCCGAGATGAAGGCGCTGTCGGTGGATGAGTCCTTTGCCTCGCGTTATCTCAACGACGGTTTCTCCGGCGGCGAAAAGAAGCGGGTGGAAGTCTTGCAGATGTCGATTCTGAAGCCGCGCATCGCCCTTTTGGATGAAACCGACTCCGGGCTGGATATCGATGCTCTCAAGGTTGTCTCCAAGGGTATCAACCGCTTTAGCTCCGAAGAAAACGGAATCCTCCTGGTGACGCACTATCAGCGCCTGCTCAATTATGTCAAACCAAACTACGTCCATGTCATGATGGACGGCAAACTGGTCAAACATGGCGGCCCGGAACTCGCATTGAAACTGGAAGAGTCCGGCTATGACTGGGTGGAGGAAGAAACCAGCAGTAAGGCCGAGGTGTAAACATGTCCAACGATGTAAATCAGCGCAACCGGGACCTGGCCGAACTGGGTGAAGACTATGCCACCAAGTATGGTTTTCGCGATCCGGTGGACTATTTCCATAAAGGGGCGCGGGGGATCAACCATGAAGTAGTCGAGATGATTTCCCAGATGAAAGGTGAGCCCAAGTGGATGTCCGAGATTCGCCACAATGCGCTCGACACTTTCAATTCCAAGCCGATGCCGGACTGGGCCAACACCGAGATGCTCTCGGAAATCGATTTCGAGAACATTTACTACTTCATGAAACCGATCAAGGAGCAGCAGCAAAGCTGGGATGATGTTCCCGAGTATATCAAAAAGACATTTGACAAATTGGGCATACCCGAAGCTGAACGCAAGTTCCTCGGCGGTGTATCGGCGCAGTATGAGTCGGAAGTGGTGTATCACTCAATGCGCGAGGACCTCAAGAAGCAGGGCGTCATCTTTCTTGACATGGACAGCGCGCTACGTGAACAACCTGAGATCGTAAAGAAGTACTTCGGCAGTGTGATTCCGGCAACGGACAACAAGTTTGCGGCGTTGAATACGTCGGTCTGGTCCGGCGGGTCGTTCATCTATGTCCCCCCCGGTCTCAATGTAACAGTGCCGTTGCAGGCATACTTCCGGATCAATGCAGAGAACATGGGGCAATTCGAGCGGACGCTGATCATTGCCGACAAGGGTTCGCGAGTGCATTATATCGAAGGCTGCACGGCTCCGGTCTATTCGACCAACTCGCTGCATTCGGCGGTGGTTGAACTGGTGGCGCTTGAGGGTGCTTATATCCGCTATACGACTATTCAGAACTGGGCGCGGAACATCTTCAATCTCGTCACCAAACGCGCTTCGGCCTATCGCAATGCCACCGTTGAATGGGTTGATGGTAACATGGGATCGCGTCTGACCATGAAATACCCTTGCATCCAGCTTTTGGAGGAGGGAGCCAAGGGTGAGATTCTCTCGGTCGCCTTTGCCGGAACAGACCAGCATCAGGATACCGGGGCCAAGATGATTCATGCCGCCCCGAATACCTCCTCGCGGATAACGTCCAAGTCTATTTCCAAGAACAACGGGCGCGCCTCATATCGCGGTTTGGTGAAAGTTCACAAGAAGATGCCGGGCGTCAAAGTCTCGGTTGAGTGCGATGCTCTTTTGATCGGAGAGGAAGCCCGGAGCGACACCTATCCGACCATGGAAATCGATCACGATCAGGTGAAGATAGAACACGAAGCCAGGGTGTCCAAAGTGGCCGAGGAGCAACTGTTTTATCTGTGCAGTCGTGGTTTGAGTGAGGACGATGCGCGCTTGTTGATAGTTAACGGTTTCATGGAGCCCTTCACCAAAGAACTTCCGCTGGAATACGCGGTGGAGCTAAACCGTCTTATCGAACTCGAAATGGAAGGATCCATAGGTTGATGAACAAAGAGACACAGGCCAATACCCAGGCAAGTGATTTTTCGATTCCTCGTCTGGCTCCGGCTCTGGAGCGCGGCCCCCGTTGGCTGCGCGACATTCGCAACCGTTCGCGGGATGTATTCAATAGTGCTCCCGTACCCCGTCGTGGATTGCATCTGTGGCGCTACACCGACCCGGCTAACTTCTTGATCGACCGGAGCCGCGTACAGGACACTGACTACGGTGAGAATTTTGGCGCTGTTGAGAAGATTGTGCAGGAACATCTTCGCCAGGGTAACCTCTCCGGTATCGCCACCGACCTGGCCGGACGTAAGATAGACTTTTTCGGTATTGACGACTTGATCGCGCAGGGCGTCACCATCACGCGACTGTCCGAAGCGGTCGAGGAACATCCGGAGTTGGTGGAAAGATACCTGTATCAATTGGTCAATTCCCAAACCGGCAAGTTTGAAGCCATGAATTCCGCCCTGTGGAATGATGGTATCTTTATATATGTGCCCGACGGTGTGACGGTAACACAACCGCTGCATTTGTTGCGTGAGTCCGGTCTCGGCGGATCGGTTCAGTATCCACGGCTGCTGGTGGTTGTCGGCAAGAACGCGGAGTTGACGCTGATCGACGAATACGGCGGCGGTTCCACCGACCGCGACCAGGTATCCAGTAACGTCAACGGTGCGGTGGAGATTTTTGGTTTGGAAGACAGTCGCTCACGATATGTCTTCCTGCAGCGCCAGGCCTCCGGCATGAACAGCTATCTTACCCACCGGGCGCGAATCGAGCAGGGAGCGCAGATGCTCACCGTGCCTCTCGCTTTCGGCGGTTCCATTGCCAAACAGAACTTCGGCGTCACGCTCAACGGGCGAGGGGCCGAAAGTGAAATGCAGGGACTTCTTTTCGGCTCCGGCCATCAGCAGGGTGACAACCACACGCTGCACATGCACACGTCCGGCGATACGCATTCGTCAATCAATTTTAAGGTGGTGCTGCGCGACCGCGCTCGCTCGGCTTATACCGGTCTGATACGTATTGAAGAAGATGCTCGTACCTGCGAAGCCTATCAGGAAAACCGGAATCTTCTGTTGAACCGGGATGCCCGCGCACAGACGATACCGGAGCTTGAGATTCTGAACGAGGATGTTCGATGTTCGCACGGCGCGACAATCGGTCCGATTGACCCTCTTTCGGTGTTCTACCTTCAGTCGCGAGGCGTTGGCCTGGCTGATGCCGTGCGGATGATCGTCACCGGATTTGTAGCCTCTACTTTGACCAGCTTGCCGGAGGACCTTCGTATGAGGATCAATGACTTCGTGGCTCAACGTTTGGAGCAGGAGTAGCCATGAGTGCGTTTGTCCGGGTAGCCGACACCGCCGATATCCCACCGGGTGAGATGAAGTCGTTCACGGTCGCACACCGACAGATTGTGGTTTGCAACATCGACAACGAGTTCTTTGCCCTGGCTGATGAGTGTTCGCATGATTCTGCGCCGATCAGCGACGGACATTTGGATGAAGCTCGACTCGTCTGTCCTCGTCATGGCGCCACGTTCGATATCCGTTCCGGCCGGGCAACCGGACCACCGGCGGTGGTTGGTATCGACAAGTACGAACTTAAGATCGAAGGCGAAGGTATTCTCGTCATGGTCCCATAGACCGTGATGGTTTCCGGGTAGACAAGACAAATGCAGACCAACGCGAACAATCGATCAACGCAAGCGGCACAGGTCCAGTCTCGACTTGACATGAGCCGGATAAAAGCGGACTTTCCGATTCTCGAAGAGAAGATCAACGACCGACGATTGGTTTATCTCGACAGTGCGGCAACTTCACAGAAACCTCGTGTGGTGATCAACGCCGTCCTGGACTACTATCGACGCAAGAACGCTAACATCCATCGCGGCATTCACTTTTTGGCCGAGAAAGCCACGGCGGCCTATGAGCATACGCGGGAGCGAGTGGCGCACTTTATCGGCGGCGTGGATCAGGCCGAGGTTATTTTTACGCGAGGCACTACCGAAGGGATCAACCTTGTCGCCTACACCTGGGCTGAAGAGAACATCGGCGAGGGTGACGAGATTGTCATCACCGAGATGGAACATCACGCCAATCTGGTGCCCTGGGTTGTTCTGGCTCAGAAGAAGCAGGCCAAGCTGAAGCGTATACCGATAACGATCTGCGGCCACCTGGATTTGAGCAACATCGATAATATCATCACACCGAGGACAAAACTCGTTGCCGTGTCGCACATGTCAAACGTTCTTGGAACCATCAATCCTATCGAACAGCTGGCCGAACTGGCTCACAAGCAGGGCGCGGTCATCTTAGTCGACGGCGCGCAGGCGGTGCCGCACATGGCTGTGGACGTCAAAAAGCTGGGGGCCGATTTCTACACTTTTTCGTCCCACAAAATGTTGGGGCCGACCGGCGTAGGTATTCTCTATGGTCGACTGGAACTACTGGAGGAGATGCCGCCTTTCAACATGGGTGGTGAGATGATCCGCGAAGTGCGCTTTGATCGTGTCACGTGGAACGAAGTTCCACACAAGTTCGAGGCAGGCACTCCGGATATTGCGAATGTCGTGGCTTTTGAAGCTGCCTTGACCTACCTTGAAGAGCTGGGTATGGACAGAATTCGCGAACATGAAATTGCGCTCACCAGATATGCTATTGAACGATTGTCCGAATTGGACGGCATCGAGATACAGGGTCCGCAGGAGCCTGAGCAACGGGGTGGGGCAGTGAGCTTTACCGACCCCAACGTTCACCCGCATGACATAAGCACTTTTCTCGATACAAAAGGCATTGCCATTCGCGCCGGACACCATTGTGCTCAGCCGCTCATGCGAATCCTTGGCAAGGTTGCAACGGCGCGGGCATCACTTTATATTTACAACGACGAGGCAGACATTGACGCTTTGGTCGAAGCGTTGACAGACATGAGGAGGTACTTCGGAGCATGAGCGAACCACTTGACGACATGTACCGTGATATCATCATGGATCACTTTCGTTCACCCCGCGGCAAAAAACCGCTTGAGCAGGTGGACATCAGTTCAGACGGCTCCAACCCGGCCTGCGGTGATGAGCTTGAGTTGAAGGTTCAAATGGATGACGGCACCCTGAAGAACATTCACGTCGACTGTAAGGGATGTGCTATCTCCGTCGCATCCGGATCAATGCTGGCTGAGATCATCAAAGGTCGACCGCTTGAAGAGGCGCGACGCATTGCCGAATTGGTGCGGCGGATGCTGAAAGGCGAAGTGGTCGAACTGCCGGATGATCTCGGCGACATCGACGCCCTGCAGGGAGTGCGGCAGTTTCCGGTACGCATCAAGTGCGCCCTGCTGTCATGGGTGACGTTGATCGAGGGATTGAACAATTTTGAGAAAGGCCGTAGCGAAACCGACAGTACGGTAACGACCGAAGATAACCAATAGAACCGGCGCATCCCTCTTTGCACGATGTCGGGACAATGATGCGAACCGATTCTTGACATAGAAAACAACCATGCCTACTCAGGAACAGATAATCGAAGCGTTGAAACCGGTCCAGGACCCGGAAATCCAGGTCGGCATTGTCGACCTGGGACTCATATACGACGTCAACATACTCCCGGCTGGACTGGTCCAGATTAAGATGACCCTCACTACACCGGCCTGTCCATACGGTGAGATGTTGATCAATATGGCCCATCAGGCCGCACAAAAAGTCGAAGGCGTCAACGAAGTCCGAATTGCTTTAGTATGGGAGCCGGTGTGGGACCCCAAGACTATGGCCTCCGAAGAAGCCAAGGACATACTGGGCATTTGGTGACGGTTCCACCTGCATCTGATAATAGTCGCGCCGACTGACGCTCGGGACTCACAACCTATTCGCTGACTATCGTAACATCTATCTTCGTACCATCGTAGGTTGCCATGTCAAGGCTCATGATATTGCCGTCGACCTCTATGAACTCATCTGAAAAAGAGGCGTTGGCACCTATTCTGTAGATCAGTATGCGCGTGGCCAGTCCGTCGAAGGCGTAATCCATGTCCATGTTGTCGGCCAATAGTGTCGGCAAGCCATTTCCATGCACCACGAGATGGGCGGCGCCGGCCTGGCGGTCGATGGCCAGACGACCTGAGCTTTCGGTGACGGTTCCCGGAACCGGTTGGAGGATGGGGTACGGCGAGGCATCACCCACAATAATCCGGATTTGATAAACGAAATCCGAAAGGCTAAGGGTGATTCCATCGGCATTGATGTCAGAGGCAGCGATCTGTCCGGCATAATTGATCTGAAACACGTCAGTTCCGTAGAGAAAGTAATCTCTGAACATTAGAGCATCAGCGATTTCATTGACAATGCCGTTGAGGTTGATATCGCCTCGATAGTCCGGTCCGCCGACACAGACTATATCCACGCCGCCATTCGAGAAGCTAACCAACGGCACCGGCTGCGACTGGTGGTTCAATTCGGCAGTGAAACACTCTTGCTGGTAGCCTTGAAATGTCGGAAAGCCGACCTGGTCGTCGCCGATACGCCCAAAATCAAGCACCTCCATGCTGACAGCTGTGATGTCGGTATCAGGGTTCCATCCGGAACGATAAGCAATAACGTTGTCGTCGCAGTCTTCCCAGTAGAACCTGATCGGCAGGTAGGCGCAATCGAATTGCCGATCACTCGACACCAAGTAGTCCAGGCTGAACAACACGACCGGTCCATCATCCATCAACTCCTGCGGACAGTCGGCATCGGACACTCGGGGTCGTCCGAAGTTAATGTCGGCTATAGCGACCAAGTCGACCAGGCCGCATGGTGACATTCCATCACAGGACTGCCGGAACGAAAACTGATAATTGAAGTACTCCCAGTGACATTCCGTAAACAAAGGGCCTGGGATCGCTCCCTGGAAGCTAAGGGCGTTGGCATAGTGCGCGATCTTGAGGTCGAAGCTGGAGAGGCGGTAGTAACCACGTTCCAGTGTCACGTCGATGATCTCATGCAGTCCTTGCAGAGAGTTGTGGCTCATTTCAATCTTGACCTCGAAGACATGTGCGTCTCCCTCTCCCCCGCCGGAGGGTGGCGTGTGCTCGCATCCAGAAAGAAGCAGCATCAACACTGTACCAGCGATCCATCCAAGGGCGCCAACGATTCTACCTATTGATATCATACTATTCCCTACTCCTCAACAATTGTCACGTCAACACGCGCCCCGTCCAATGTGGACATGTCCATGGCTATCACCTCTCCCTCGGTCTCCATGAACGGCCCCGAAATCGTGTACAATGGAAGGGAGTCTGACCCACCCCACAGCGGATTGAGGAGTAGCACATGGGTATGTGTTCCGTCGAAGCGCGAGAGGCTAATGGTGCGATCGGCCAATTGTGACCAGGTTCCTGATCCCTCATGCGTAACCCGGATCGCTTTGACCTCAGCGTTAACCGACAGAACGCCTTCGCTACTGACGGTACAAATGGCACTGTCGGGCTCCAACTTACGTCTGACAATCAGATGTATCCTTCCCCGAAACATTGATGTTATCTCGTGTCGTCACCATCCTGCGACTTCACGAACAATATAGACGATATTGGGACAGTGTCAAGACCGGGCAACACGAGGACGCCCGCTACGAATATGGTAGGAGACGTAGGGTGGGTCCGCTTTCGGACCCGCCGAAGATGGCAGGTCTCCAAGAGAAGAGAGACCTGCCCTAAAGTTGTCCCGTCCTAAACAAACTGTGAGACGGCCACCCAACTCCGGAGTTTATGGGCATCTCTGAGGCTCAGCTGTCCTACATCAATGAATACCCACCGTCGACGATTACCGTTTGGCCGGTGATCCAACTTGCCTGCGGAGAAGCCATGAAGGCTACGACGGAGGCGATTTCTTCAGGACGTCCGACTCGTTTGAACGGTGTCCGTTCGCTGACTTCATCAAGCATCGACTGGTAGTTCGGGAAGACTTTCAAAGCATCGGTATCAATGAATCCACCGGAAACACAATTGACACTGATATTGCGCGGCGCGAACTCGATGGCCATGTATTTTACGATGTTCTCAATGGCTGCCTTGGAAACACCGATAGCGGCATAGCCGGGGATGTACCGGATCGACCCCAGAGACGACAAAGCTACTATGCGTCCGTGCTCCTGCATGATCGGATAGGCCAATTGCACACAGTTGAGAAAGGCGCGGGCGTTGGTATGCATCGAAAGATCCCAGGCTTTGTCGTCGATGTCGATCATCTTGGTGAAGATACCGAGGGCGGCGTTGGAGATGAGAATATCCAATTTACCAAATCGCTCTTTGATCCCTTCAAATATCGCGGGAAGCTGCTCATGATTGCCCATGTTGGCGCGGTGTGCATAACACTCGACCCCGTAACTCCTTACTTTCTCCTCGGCTTCTTTGGCCGCAGCCCGACTTCGGAAATAATTGATAACAACATTAGCGCCGTTTTGCGCCAGCTTCTCGGCGATACTAAGTCCGATCCCCTTGGTTCCCCCGGAAACAAACGCGGTCTTACCTGCAAGTTCCATCTCGCTCCTCATCAGTTGCACCGTTCATTGTTGCGACCGTCACTATACCGTGAAGCCGCCCGCCTGCGATTCCATATCCTCGGCCAGACTCTCCGGAGTTACCGGCTCGAATTGTGTAACAAAAATGTCCGAGTATTGTTCGATTAGTTTATCCCCGAAGGAGTTCAAGTCTACCGGCTTCCCAAGAACTTCCGCCGCCGACACCATGACGTCCGATTCCAGGCCGCACGGGTTGATACATGCAAACTCAGACAGGTCGGTGTTCAAGTTTATCGCCACGCCGTGAAAAGTCACCCATCGTTTTACGGCAATACCCACCGAACCGAGTTTTCGTTGGCCCACCCAGAGTCCTGTGTGATCGTCGTCCTTTCTGCATTCAATGCCGATCTGCGCCATGGACCGAATGACGCCCTGCTGCAGGTCGCCCATGAAACGATGCAGGTCACGCCCGCGCCGGGTCAGGTCAAAGATGAAATAGGCAACCAACTGGCCGGGGCCATGATAGGTCACATCGCCGCCACGTTCGATAAACACCGGATCGTAAGGGGAGTCGGCAAAGTTCTCATCGTGGCCGTCACGCCCAACCGTGATCACAGGCGGATGTTCAAGCAGGATAATAGTGTCACGGGCCAGACCGTCGCGTCGCATCGTTACCAGACCACGCTGCCAGGTCAGCGCCTGGCGGTAGTCTGTCAATCCTGCCCGGAGGACCCAACCGAAGCGCCTTGAGAAGAGTGCGGCCACGTTACCGAAGCTGCATAAGCAGCTTGTTTGGATCGGCCAGCAATCCGTGCACTCGGTGCAGGAACTGAACCGCCGTGTGGCCGTCGATCAGCCGGTGGTCGAAGGACAACCCAAAGGTCGAGACGTCGCGCACCACGATTTCACCATCCACCACCCACGGACGTTTGGCGATCGCATGGATACCCAGGATGGCCACCTGCGGCTGTGCGATGATGGGTGTCGAGGCGGTGGCTCCGAACATTCCAGCATTAGTCAGTGAGAAGGTACCGCCGGATACGTCTTCAGGCGTCAACCCACCGGTTCTGGCTTTCTCTCCCAACTGGGCGATCTCGACAGCCAGCTCGACTATCGTTTTGCGGTCGGCATCCTTTATGACCGGTACGATCAAGCCGTCCTCGCGGGCTACAGCGATGCCTATGTTATAGAAGTTTTTTAGGATGATCTCTTCGTCGGTCAACGATGCGTTCATCTTCGGGAACTCTTTCAAACCGACACAGACGGCTTTGGCGATAAATGGCAGGAAGGTCAGGTTGGCGCCATAGGTGGAGCGGAACTCGGCTTTATTTGCGTTGCGATAATCGACTAACGCAGTCAGGTCCAAATCTTCAAAAGTGGTCACATGAGCGGAAGTGTGCACCGAGTGCACCATGTGATCGGAGATAAGTTTGCGTACTCCCTGCAACGGCTGTCGAGTCTCCCGCTGAGCTTGTGGGAGCGGCTCGAAGGCAGGTATATCAACGTTCACAATTGGCGCCGCCGCTGGCCCCGGTGAAGGAGCCGCTGCCACCACCGGCGGTGGCGGTGGCGGAATCGGACCGGCGGTATAGCCGGTGGCAGCCGAACGGGATTGGACGGCTCGTTCCACATCATCGACGGTTACACGACCCTGGGGTCCGGTCGGCTTGATGGTCGCCGGATCGAGCGAATACTCCCTCACCATCATCTTGACTTTGGGTGACATGCCGGCACGGTTGATGGTCGATGCTGACGCACCAGCCGGCGCCGATTTCTTTGCCACGGCCGGTTGTGGTGTCTTTGCGGTGGTGGTCTCTTTGCGGGCCGATGCTTTCTGTGCAGGTTTTGCTTTGGTGTCACCGGAGCCGTCCTCGATGCGAGCAATGATGGCGCCTACAGGTACCACTTCACCTTCCTCGACCAGTACCTCAATGAGCACCCCTGCAACTTCCGCCGGGATCTCAACGTTGACTTTGTCGGTCATCAATTCTACGAGCGGTTGGTTTAGTGAGACGTGGTCACCGACTTTGACTTTCCATTCGAGGATGGTGCCTTCAAGCACCGATTCACCCATTTGAGGAACTAGAACATCTGCCGCCATGGTTTTCTATCCTTGTCTGCTTTTGACATTATATGCGCCCGCACGTATTGAAAACGCCCGCGGCCGCTGTTTCCTTTTGGTCTACCCCGCCTGTTGCAGGTCAACTGATCGAGAGCATTTTTGCAAGCGCCATCAAAGCTTCACTTCTATCCGGCTCAGTCACCTGACAAGGTTTCAGGTCGACGTAGTTTTCCAAACAGTAAGCCAGGTCGTTCAAAGTGGTGCGATACATATTGGCACAGACCGGGCAGGTTTGGCCCGACAACTCAAAAATCTTCTTGTCCGGGTGCTCATAGGCCATGCGATTGATCAGGTTTATCTCGGTCCCTACGGCAATAGTCGATCCAGCCTGAGCTTGTTTACAGTAGTCCACGATGTACTTGGTCGAGCCGACACCGTCGGCCAGCGAGACTACCTCGGGCAGGCACTCCGGATGCACAACCACTTTCACATCGGGATGCTCAGTTCGTACCTGGGCTACATGCTCGGCCTTAAAATTGGTGTGCACATGACAGTGTCCTTTCCATAGGATAACTCGTGCCCGTTCCAACTGTTGTTCGGTCAGACCACCGCTGTCACGTGAAAAGTCCCAGATGACCATTTCCTCAGGCTTGAGCCCGTACTTCAGTCCCGTATTGTAGCCAAGGTTTTCATCGGGGAAAAAGAACAGCTTCTCACGTCGGTCGAATCCATATTCAAAAGCCGCTGCTGCGTTGGACGATGTACAGATCAGCCCGCCATGGCGTCCGGTGAATGCTTTCAGACCGGCCGTGGTGTTCATGTACGAAATCGGCATGATTTTCTCATCGCCGCCAAACTGCTCCAAGAACTTCCAGGCCTCCAGTACGTCGGCCATTTCAGCCATGTCGGCCATGGGACATCCAGCCAACGGATTGGCCAGAAATACCTGCTGATGATCAGACGATAGGATATCAGCCGATTCGGCCATAAAGTGAACGCCACAAAACAAAATAACTTCGAAATCCTTGTTCTCGGCAGCCAACTTGGACAATCCATAACTGTCGCCGACATGATCACCACAAGCAACCACTTCGCGCCGCTGGTAGTGATGGGTGAGGATGCACAGTTTCGTCCCCAGTTTGGCACGGGCTGAGGCAATGCGATCGGTCAACTCGGCCGTTTCGGCTTGTCGGTACTCTGTCGGTAAAGAGAAATACATTTGAGTTCTGTTATCCGGATTCGGCGTGGGAAGTTGCCATCAACTTTCCGGCCGTTTTCGATTTATCGGTCTCCAGTTGCTCTCTGACATCCAATTCAATATACACATGCGCCGACAGGAGAGCAATGGCGAGTTGCCGGCACAATTATTCCGCAAGTGTTGGTCAAAAGCCGTCATACAAAGAGATCAACACCGGTGAGGGCTGTCGGTTTCAATTAATTAGTCGCGGAATCCGTTTAAGCATTGAGTTTGGCCAGTTGCTCAAACAGGTCATCGTTGTTTGGCAGATCGGCTGGGTGCAGACGTTCGATCCAGCGGATAATCCCTTTTTTGTCGATCAGAAAAACCGTGCGCTCTGCGTACCCTTTTCGATTGAGTACACCATACTTGCGGGCCACCTCGCCGTGCGGCCAGAAGTCGGCCATCAAAGGAAAATCCAGACCGCTCATAGACTTGGCCCAGGCGATGTGGCAAGGTACGGAGTCACAGGACAGGCAGAACAACTGGCAGTCCAACTCCTCAAACCGTTCGATCTTCTTTTGATACTCGGGTACCTGAGTGGAACAGACCGGTGTCCAGTCGGCCGGATAGAACGCCAGCACCACATTCTTCCGCCCCTGATACCAGGCCAGATTGAGCTCGCCTTCATTGTGAGTAGCCAAGGTGAAGTCCGGTGCAGGATCACCAATAGCAAGTTGAACCTGCCCCTCAGCCTCGGAGCGCCCAGAATCACTCATATTCCTTCATCCTCATAGTCGGCATAAAGATCCTTCTCGAAGTTATCCGCGCCGTCATCCTCGCCCGGTCCCTCCGATTGATCGTCACCCTCAAAAAACTCTGCAAACTTATTCGACAGGGCACCACAAACCGGACAGGACCCCGGCCGATCCTCGTCATCGTGCAAGTAACCGCAAATCTCACATACCCACTGCACACATATCTCCAAAGTCAGGTTTGTCGATTCTGCCGATCATTAAGGGTCAGTATTCCTCTTCAATGCTCTTGGGGTGCGCTTTCGTCATAACCAAACCAAAAGTAGTTTCCGCTCAGCGCTTCCCGCTCGGCCATCAACAATTCATAATGCGTGTTCTCTTCGCTGGCGAGTCGCTCAAAAATCAGTTTGACCGCCTCGTTGTCCGACGATTTGAAGTGTTCATTGTAGTACTTGGTGGCGGCCAATTCCGCTTCGATGGCAAGGTTGATGAACTCCATTTCGCTTTTGAGTTCATCGAGATGACCCTTTCGAAACACCTCAGCCAGTGCCGACAGACCCTTTTTGGGCAACTCACCGATTTCTCCACCGACATGTTCCTCGTATAGTTGGTACAGCACTTTCTTATGCGCAATCTCGTCATTGCGCAGGTTCTCAAGTTTACGTTTTGCCTCAGGATTGGTTGCTTTTGCAGCCAGCAAATCGTAGAACTTATACCCGTCTTCTTCGCCCTTGATGGCGGTCTTCAATACGTCAGCAAGTTGCATCTTGGCCATAGTTCTTTCCAGACTTATAATAAATCAGGCGTTGTTTGTCAATTCGATTTGTTCTACTGCCCGCCGCATTCGCCCTACCACCACCGGCTGTGAAAGTACGGCCAGCATCTCATAAAGCGAAGGACCGGTTGGTCGCCCGGACACGGCCAGCCGTGTCGGATGAATAAGTCGACCTTTCTTCAGACCTTTCTCCTCAGCCAGCGCGGACAGGCATGGTTCTATCGTCTCGGGCGTAAAGGCCTCAAGCCGCTCGAACCGTTCAGACAGCGCCGTCAATAACTCACCGTTCTCGGCGGTAAACTGCTTGGCGGCGGCTTCGGGGTCATACTTGTAATCAAACTCAAAGAAATATCCACTCAGTTGAACAAAGTCTACGATGCGCCTGGCGCGAAGTTTGAGCGTACCGATCACCTGACGAAGATACTCCCAGCGAGTCTCCAGCCAGTATTTGGTGGTCAGACCGGCCTCAACCAACAGTGGCGCCACCAGCACGGCCAGGTCATGGTCGGACGTAGCGGCGATGTATTCCTGATTGAAGGCAATCAGTTTCTCTTCATCAAACACGGAGTTGGACGGGTTGAAATTGTCGGGAGTAAAGCTTGAGATCAACTCGTCTACTGAGTAAATCTCTCGATCGGTCTTTGGTGACCAGCCCAGCAGGCAGAGATAGTTGAACATTGCTTCCGGCAGGACTCCTTCATTGCGAAACTGAAGGACGTCCTTGTCGCCCCGACTCTTGGACACCTTTTTCTTGTCGGTACGCAGGATCATGGGAACGTGCGCAAATTTCGGGATATCAAAACCCAGGGCTGTGTACAGATGGATTTGCTTGAATGTGTTTGTGATGTGATCGTTGCCACGCAGTACGTGCGTGATCCCCGTAGCGTGGTCATCGACCACCACGGCCAGATTGTAGGTGGCCGATCCATCCGAACGAGCCACGATAAAGTCTTCGATGTCACCTGAGTTGCGGACCAGCTCGCCCGACACCATGTCGTCGAAAGTGCAATCACCTTCGGGAATCCGCAGCCGAATGGTATGCGGCTCACCGGCGGCCAGGCGCCCGGCGACTTCATCGGACGAGAGCTTCAGACATCGCCGATTGTATCGCAGATCGGTTTTTTCGGCGCGCGCCTTGTCTCGGTCGGCCGCCAGCATCTCCGTCGTGCAAAAACAGGGATAGCCGTTTCCGGACTGAGCCAGTGTCTGCACATGTTCTTTGTAGATGTCCAGACGATCCGCCTGATAGATTATATCCTCGTCCCACTGCATACCAAGCCAGGTGAGGGCGGACAGAATGGCTTCGGTGAATTTTGGGTCGCTTCGCTCGGTATCGGTGTTCTCGATTCGGACTAGAAATTTACCGCCGTAGCGGCGTGCGAACAGATAATTGAAAATAGCGGTGCGGGCCGTACCGACATGCACGTATCCCGACGGCGAGGGAGCGATGCGAACTCGAACTTCTGGTTGATCCATAGTCTCTCTTAACTTTCAAGTAGTCTCGGGTGCCGATGGTGGGTCGTCCTTTGTTTCTTCCTCGGTCGGCTTCGGTCGTACTACCGGGGAAGGCGATTCTATCTCTGTCGTCGTCGGTTGAAAAGGTGGCGCCGCCGACAGTTCAGGCATGTCCGTCGCCGGCCTCGGCGGCGTCGGGTCGGCAACCGGGGCTGCTTCTGATGACACACCTGGAACCGGTGGTGGTGGTGGCGGCGTAGTACGCCTGGGAGGTGGCTCATGCACCGGCGGCACCGACACAGCCGCTTCATCAACAGTAGCGAGAGCCGCTCTGGGGCGCACCGGCGTGGCTGACCGCGCCTGCTTCACCGGGTCAAGGTCAAATTCAAGGCCGCCCATCATGCGGACGATCAAATTGTAGACGGCTACCAGCAACACACCGATCATGGTATGAAACACGGCCGCGAACAAGGAGCACATTATCGGTAGTATCACCAACATCGCTGTGAACGAAACCTCGGAGGGATTCATAGCCCCGCCGGGAAACCCGCCAAGTTCGGCCATACTGACCATTACAGGGAGCAGTATTGCGTAGAGCAACCCGAGGATGAAACCAATCACGAGGTTTATGAAGAACGAAACTTTCGTGAAAGACCAGATCCCGAGCGATTTCAATTCGTAGCGCATGCATCTCCCCTTCTACTGATTTGTCTGCCCGTCACGGTAGGGCCGTGCCGCAGCCGTCTATGCGTCCGTCTGTTGCAAGTCATGGCGTTCTCATCCGTCTGTGTCAACTCCTTGATGGCCTGACAATAAAGCGTGCATCCACGGCTGCGCATTGTTTTTTGTCCGGGGAGGCAATGAATGGATTAATATCGATTTCCGAAAAAGCGTGAAAGTCCCTGACCAATTGCGACAGCCTGAGTAACGTTTCGATGATGACATCCTGATCTACCGATGGCGCTCCCCGAAAACCGTCCAGCAACGGAAATGACTTGAGCGAACGAATCATGTCACGCGCTCCCTGGTCGGTGAGGGGCAGGATGCGGAAAGATACATCCTTCATTATCTCCACGTAGATTCCACCTAATCCGAACATGATGAGCGGCCCAAACTGCGGATCGGTCGACATACCCATCACGGTTTCAATCCCACCGGATATCATCTTTTGCATAGCCACCGAGAACTCGCCCTCTTCTCCGTGGTCAAGTATGCGCTGTTTGAGAACCGAGAACGCCTTGCGGACTTCTTTGCCGGTTCGGAGATCCACCATGACACCGCCAACCTCGGTCTTGTGCAATACAGGCGGTGTATTGACTTTCATCACCACAGGGAATCCGAGCTTGGAAGCCGCCTTGACCGCTTCATCGGGACTAAAAGCATATCTATACGGCACAGCCGGGATACCATAGGCGCGCAAAATGTCAATTGCGTCCTCGCCTACAATGGCCTCACTTCCGTTGGCTTCCGCCCGCGTGACGATTTTCTCCACCGTGGCTTCGTCGACCTTGAAAGTGCGGACCTTGCCGCGGGGATGCAGCATGCGCTGGCGATATTTGTGCATACTCGACAATGTTTTGGCCGCTGCTTCCGGAAAGATGTATACCGGTATGCCGTGCTCTCGAAGATAGTTCATGCCGACCGACTCAAGTCCCACGCCCATGAAACAAGCGGCCAATGTTTTGTCTGTTCCCTCCAGACCCTTGCGAATGCAACGGGCCACATCGAGTTGGTCGATAGTCACCGGCGGCACCACTATGGTCACGATGGAATCGTAGCGACGGTCGTTTTTCACGGCATTAAGCGTGATTTCGAACTCCCGCCCACCGGCGCCGGCCACCATGTCCATGGGGTTGGCGAACGATGCTTCAGCCGACACATGTTTTTTTAGAATTTTCACGGTGGACGATGACAGCGCCGGCATCTCCATTCCGTTGTTGATCAGCGCATCGGTAGCCAGAATGCCCGGCCCGCCTGCATTGGTCACCACAGCGACCCGGTTACCCCGGGGCAGAGGCTGGCGGGTCAACGCCTGGGCGACATCGAAAAGTTCCTCAACCGTATCCACGCGCATGACGCCGGTCTGTTCGAACAAGGCATCAACACCAACGTCCAGCCCGGCCAGTGCGCCGGTGTGCGAAGAGGCCGCCTTGGCGCCCAGCTTGGTACGGCCGGACTTGACCGCCACGATCGGCTTGTGCCGGACTACCTCGCGAGCAATCTTGGTGAAATTGCGTGGATTACCGAAGTTCTCAAGGTACATCAGAATAACGTCGGTGTCGGGATCGGTCTTGAGGTATTCGAGCATGTCATTGGATGAAATATCTGCTTTGTTGCCGATTGACGCCACTATCGAGAAACCAATCCCCAAATCGTGTGCGACATTCACGATAGCCTCGCCCATAGCGCCTGACTGAGTTATGAATCCAATTCGGCCGGACATGGGATAGGTCTTACCAAAAGTAGCGTTGAGAGATACGTCGGGATGTGTGTTGACGATTCCGAAACAGTTGGGTCCGATCATACGCATTCCGTATTCACGAACCACTTTCAGAACCTCCATCTCCCTCCTTTTTCCCTCTTTACCTACTTCCGAAAAACCGGCCGAGATCACGACGACGCCTTTGACACCCTTCTCGCCGCACTGTGCCACGACCTCTCTGACGTCCCCCTTGGGGACAATGATAATGGCCAGATCGACCGCGTCGGGGACATCGAGAACGGTGGAGTATGCTTTGATTGAGAGGATTACACTCGCCTTGGGGTTTACCGGAAAGACCTTGCCGTTGAACTCGGCCAACAGCATGTTGCGCACAGTCTCTCGCCCGATGGATCCTTTACGTGTAGAAGCCCCGATCACAGCCACCGATCGCGGCCTGAAAATCGCATCCAACTGTTGTTTCATCGCCTGATGGACCCTAACATATCACTTGGTGCACTGCCGGACGAGGACTGATCAGGCCCTTCAACGCAGTCGGAATGCCAATGATTCCGCACCAATCCAACCACTCAAATCACGTCTGAATGAACGCCCTGCCCGGCAAAAGTCAAGCGAAACTTGCGAGATGTAGGTTGGATGGACCGATGTTGTGTAATCCGAAGGATCATGTGACCAACGGATGGCAACAAAACGTCGTTCAGCAAGGACCCACCGGTAATATTGACCCATCGGCCTGGAGGGCTACTTCTTCTTTTTAGAGGAAGTAGTACTCCAACGCAGAGTCGACTGCGCCGCCGCCAGTCGAGCTATCGGCACGCGATACGGCGAGCAGGACACGTAGTCAAGTCCGACCCGATGACAGAAATCAATCGAGTCCGGGTCTCCACCATGTTCGCCGCAGATACCTACCTTTAGATCCGACCTTACCGAAACCCCCTTATCATGCCCCATTCTCACTAACTGACCGATGCCTTTCTGGTCGATAGTGATAAACGGATCGCTGGGCAAAATGCCGTGATCGACATAATGACTCAGGAATTTCCCGGCGTCATCGCGTGAGAAACCCATAGTCATCTGAGTCAGGTCATTGGTGCCGAAACTGAAGAACTCCGCCTCCTCAGCGATTTCGTCGGCGGTCAGGGCGGCGCGCGGAATCTCAATCATGGTCCCGACCAGGTATTGCAGGTCCTTGATCTTACGTTTGGCAATAACCTGGTTGGCAATGCGCTGAGCTACTTCTTTCTGGTGCTTGAATTCATTGACATGCCCGATGAGAGGGATCATTATCTCCGGATGCACCTCTTTTTTGTCCTTGGCCACGGCACAGGCCGCTTCCATTATTGCCCGCACCTGCATCTCAGTTATCTCCGGATACACAATGCCCAGACGACAGCCTCGATGACCAAGCATGGGGTTGAGTTCCGTAAGCTCGTCGATACGCTGGATGATTCTCTCGAAGGCCTCCAGCTTCTCTTCGTACTCTTCGTCGGTTTTCTTGTCCAGACCGGCGATTTTGGCGTCTATTTCCGCCTTGCGCGGGAGGAACTCATGAAGAGGTGGGTCCAGAGTTCTGATCGTGACCGGTTTGCCCTCAAGGGCGATGAAGATTTTTTGGAAGTCCTTTTTTTGCATCGGCAGCAGTTTATCCAGAGCCGCCTGACGATCTTCAACAGAGTCGGCCAGGATCATTTCCTGAACGATGGGTATCCGATCCTCGGCAAAGAACATGTGTTCAGTCCGGCACAAGCCGATACCCTCGGCGCCGAACTTAACCGCCTGAAGGGCATCGCGCGGTGTATCGGCATTGGTTCGAACCTTAAGGGTGCGGATCTCATCGGCCCACTCCATGAAGGTTGAGAACTCACCGGACAACTCAGGTTCTATAGTAGGCACTTCACCAAGGATTACATCACCGCTGGACCCATTGAGTGTTATCGTCTCGCCTTCTTTAATGATCAGTTTGCCGATCTGAAAGCGTTTCTTGGCAGCATTGACACGGATGGCTTCGGCGCCTGAGACACAGCACTTGCCCATGCCCCGAGCCACCACCGCGGCATGCGAGGTCATACCACCGCGCGCGGTGAGAATACCCACAGCGGCGTGCATGCCTTCGATGTCGTCGGGATTGGTCTCTTCGCGCACCAGCACGACCGACTTCTTCTTTCCCTGCTTGACAGCTTCCTCGGCGGTGAAATAGACTTTTCCAGAGGCAGCTCCGGGCGAGGCAGGCAGGCCCACGGCGATAACATCAAACTTTGCCTTGGGATCAAGACTGGGATGGAGCAGTTGATCGAGCGCTTGCGGATCGATCCGCATGATCGCTTCGTCTTTTGTAATCAGTTTTTCCGCAACCATGTCGACGGCAATCCGAATGGCAGCCTGAACAGTGCGTTTTCCGGATCGGGTCTGGAGCATATACAGCTTGCCGCGTTCAATCGTGAACTCGAAATCCTGTACATCACGATAGTGCATCTCAAGTCGGCCGGTGATCGTCTTCAATTGCTTATAGACATCAGGCATCTCCGCGTTCAGTTGCTTAATCGGCTGGGGCGTACGGACGCCCGCCACGACATCTTCGCCCTGGGCATTCAGCAGATACTCTCCGTAGAACTCCTTGGCGCCGGTGGCCGGGTTACGAGTGAATCCCACGCCGGTGCCCGAGTCGTTGCCCATATTGCCGTAGACCATGGCCTGCACATTGACGGCCGTGCCCAGATCGCCCGGCAAGTTCTCTATGCGACGATATGAGATTGCGCGCGGGCTGTTCCAACTGCGGAATACGGCATCGCGCGCCATACGTAACTGTTCGTAAGGATCCTGCGGA
The DNA here is from genome assembly GCA_029860345.1 of Candidatus Zixiibacteriota bacterium. Taxonomy (NCBI): domain Bacteria; kingdom Pseudomonadati; phylum Candidatus Zixiibacteriota; species Candidatus Zixiibacteriota bacterium. Next base: position 50,285 of record JAOUBJ010000014.1, read on the forward strand.
AACGATTCACCGGTCTTGCGCTTGATAATCTGTTTGTATTTTTTGACGATGTTCTTGAGATCATTGACCTGTAATGAACTGTCTTGCTTGATGCGTCTCTCGGTCTTGGTTTTGGTGATGACATGTTCGAAGACATCCTTGTCAATACCCATGACAACATTGCCGAACATGGCAATAAAACGTCGATAGTTGTCCAGCGCAAAACGCATGTTTCCGCTGACCTCAGCCAGTCCATTCACCGCTTCTTCGGTAAGGCCAAGATTCAAGACCGTATCCATCATCCCCGGCATGGAGAATCTCGCACCGGAACGAACCGACACCAACAAAGGATCTGAGGGATCGCCAAATTTCTTGCCGATGACCTTTTCGACTTTAGCCATGTAAGTTTCCAGGTCATGCTCCAGCGCCTTTGGCACTTCCAGCGCGTTTTCATAGTATAGCTTGCAAACATCGGTGGTTATGGTGAACCCGGGTGGTACAGGGATTCCGGCATTGGTCATTTCAGCCAGGCCGGCTCCCTTGCCGCCCAGCAGGTCGCGCATATCGCCATTGCCCTCGGCAGTGCCGCCGCCGAAGGAATAGCAGAACTTACCTTTGGGAGCAGCCTTCACAGGCTGCTTGGGTACGCTCTTTGTTTTTCTCTGAGTTGTTACTTTCTTTACTGCTGTTTTCACGACTTTTTTTTGAACTTTCTTCTGAGCTTTCTTTGGGACTTTCTTCTTTGCCACTGTCTTTTTGACAGAGCTCTTCTTCCTGGTGGTCGCCTTGGTTGTCACGGCCTTTTTCTTACCTGCCTTTTTGGTTGCGGTGGTCTTTTTATTGCCTGCTTTTTCAGTTGCAGTGGCCTTCTTCTTACTGGCCGCTTTGGTCGAAGCGGTTTTTTTCTTACCTGCTGCCTTGGTCTTAGTGGTCTTTTTATTGGACATAAAGACTCCCTCTTATCCGTCCATCCACACATTTGGCGTTATGGTACCCAAAATCGACCGTTTGAGCAACATAATAAAAACGATTGAGAAGTCAGCAACTTCCCAATCGTCATAAGTCTAACTGTTTCCAGGGTTTACATTGTAAAGAAACGTTCGCCCTTGATTATCTTCTCCAGGATACGGATAGTTTTTTCAACAGGGGCATGCATAAGATCAGTCGTGTTGAAGGTGGTTCTCACTACCTCCCTGGGTGCAGTAAATCCGGAACGTCCCCGCCCACCACGAGCTTTCTTCTTATGAGTCAAGTTGTACTGCCTCTGGTATTCCTTTGCTTTTTCTTTGTGCATCTGATAATACCTTCGTTGGTATTCTCTTCGAGCCTCCGCGGTTGACAGCTTTCCCTTTGTTGAGCCCCTTTTCTTGGCCGCGTCAAGTTGCTCACTGGAGTCAGTGCTGGGTGTGGCTGGGGTGGTTTTCTTAGTCCGAGCCATTACCTACCTCACTTTCCATGTGTTCCAGAAAGGCTACCCAACCCTTCTGAGTTCACCACCAATGGCCTTGGTTCCTCCAGCAGCGACAATAGGAAAGAATTACCTGTATGTCAAGTGATTTCTTCGATTTTTTCGAAAAAAGTTTATCTTAAGATGTCACCTCCTATGCAGTTACGAGTCGCAACATTTTCAGTTTTCGTATCGCGGGCAGTATCAACGATTTATGCGGGCCGGCCGGGGGCGCCGTAATGGCTTGTCGAGCAACCACTTACCTCGATCACCAACAAACTCCTACATACACCAGTAGATTCTGAGTTACCTGTATCCTTTATACGCATATCACCTTAAGAAGGTTGGATGTGATAACGAGCGTCAAGTTTTAACTTGACATAAATTTAATACTATCAGGAGACAGTATAATTCAAAAAATCCCACCCGGCCAGAAGCAGGGTGGGATTCATATAGGTATGGTTGTTGCCCTAAGAGGCGGACGCCGGTCGTCTGAGGTGGCTGACGATCTCGTAGATGATATAGCCAACCACGAAGGCCACAAAACACCAGAAGACTATCGGGAACCCGGCGTTGTAGTTCTGATTGGTGGCATCGAAAGCCGTATTCCCCCATGCGAAAGTATCCTGAAGGCGGTTGATGAAGAGCGAGATGCGCGCCATCACCGTAAATCCAAACGAGGCGCCAAAACCTATCATCAATACCCAGATACCAAGCTTGGCAATACCGCCAAAGGCGCCGGTGTGCTCCTTGGAGAAGAAGAAGTAGATGATGGCCGACATAGTTCCGATCATAATCAAAACCTGTGACAATCCGCTGGTGATATCAAGCAGATTGAAACCATCGTGGCCCGTAAAGTTCACCCAGTCGATCTCAACCATCATCGCATGCAGTTGCTTGTTGACCTTGGTGGACATTTCCAAAGGAATCGCCAGCCCGGCCGAGATGCCGATATACAAGGCCATCGGCCAGCGCGACAACCACGAGTAGTCCTTGGAGAAACGAGTAAACATCATTACACCGAGAATAGCCGGTATGATGTACTCCCAATGGCTGGCGTTCATGAAGCCGTAATACCAGTCTCCGTCGGCCAGTTTTTGAAACAGTTTCGGCACCAGGCCGTTGTGCCAGAGAATTATTACAAAGTATCCGGCGGACACCCCGACCACCAAGTGTTCGGCGATTTTGTAGAACGGGTTATCCTTGTACAGGAAGGATAATGTGCCCAGTGTTACAAAGACGCCAAAGGTCAAGCCCAGAAAATGAAGAAAAGTCATTATACTGCCCCCCCTTCTTTTTTCAATCGTCGACGATTGGCAAAGTATCCGACGTTACCCATGATGATGAAGATGATAATCACTATGTGAGCGGGAAGCTGAACACGCATCCCATCTTTTGCTCTGCCCGGATTGTCGGCCAATTCCTCATACTGGGCGGCGCCAAGTAACCCCCCCATTATGCCTATGACCTGGCCACTTCCGAGAAAGGGATAATACTGCGCCGTCATAACCCCGGTCAGGCCGAGGGCCAAGGGAAATCCAAAGCGACTCTGGCCATAGGCTATCCAGGCGTCGGTAATGTTGCCGCCTGAGATGTCCACCACCAGATCGACTTGACCATAATTGATGATGTCCTTCATCATCGGGACCGAGTCGAGAGGCGTGCCATAATAGTCGGTGGGGAAAGGCAGTTTGAAGGCCTGCCCCATACCAAGTATCACGATCGCGTAATACGGTTTATAACCCAGAAAACAGTAATCCACACCATTGACGATCTCGCGCCCCTTGAATTCTATGCCGTTGTATTCATGGTCGCGGCTCAGGCTGTCGGTAATATCCCGGATCGCCTGGTCGGCCATGCCGGGGCCGTTTTGCGAAAGCGAGGTGAATATCGTCTTCACCTTCTTTCGCCAGCAGTGTTCTACAATGGCATAGGTCATGGGATGCAACTCGGCCAGGTTGTTAGGATCGTAGTCGATTGCCACCAACACTACCGAACCCTCCGGAAGTGAATCGATTCGGTTGTAGATCACTGCTACTTCCGGTTCAACCAGAATCGGCACGGTGAAATCCGAAGCATAAGCCCAAACGCAGACAATGATCAAAAGGAGGTAGACCCAACGTCGGTCCAGCTTCATTAGTTTTTCAAATGTTTCCATGGCTCCTCCTATCCCTTCCCCATGTAGCCGCGTTCGATGCCGAGAATGACCTTCAGCGCGGTAGCCACAATGCCAAGGCCGATACCCACCACAATGGCTCGCTGCGCAGCGAGGTTGGGAACGTTCATCAACCAGTTGGAGGCTTTGGCCACATACTCGGCGCCGGGGATGAACGGATTGAACCTGGACATCACCAGGAGAGCGGCCAACAGCAAGAGCGATGCGAGTACGTTACGAGCCCGGAAGGCTCGGTAGGCCGCCGAAGCGATATAGAAAGCCAACAGCGAGAACATGGTGGCCAGGATGGGCATCATGACATAGTCGAAGAAGGCGCGGAACATTGAGTTCTCAAGTCCTTCCGGTGTGTAAAGGAAGAAAGCCCAGGCGTCATCGAAGATGGCCACCAGCACGGCGGCAATCAACAAGCCAATGGAAACCATGCCCCACATCCGCTTCTCGCCTGAATTGGTGGCGGCTCGAAGTCTCATCAGCCCTACAATACAGGCCGAACACAATACCAGCCACAAGAAGTACAGACCCCAACCCTCGCCGGTTTGCTGCGTGAAGCCGAAAGCCACCATCAAGTACAGTCCGACCAGCGTTAGATAGGAGTACTGGGCGCCCTCTTTTCCCAGTTTGATCTTCTCAACTGAGACCTTGAAAAGCGACCAGATACCAAGGGCCAGGGCGAATATGCCGATCACGATTATCCAGTCGAGAAGGAATTCATAGGCCGCTTCTGATTTTTCGTGCGGTACGAAGAATTGAAAAATCATGAAGAGGCCAAAGATAAAGACCAGAGCGAACGGTAATTGTCTTCTCATATCTTGACCTCCTTAGTCTATGACCTGAAATATGGCCGGGAACTCAGTCCAGCCAAGATTAGCCGCCAACAAACCGGCAATGGCTAATACAACCACCGCCGCTTTCAATGCATCCTGGGCCTTGAGTGATCCCAAGAGCTTCGGTTCCCGACCAAGGTAGGCCGAGGCAGCATATAATTCTTCACCGATCAGAGTATAGTCGCAGGCTACAATGAAGAACGGTATCTGAGCGATTTCGTCGGTGCCGGATATCTGAATAGAGCCGGCCAACGATCCGGTCTCGGCCAGAAGCAGAGACTCGGCAAAGAACTTACCCATGTACACGCAGGTGGCGGGCAGTTCCCTTAGCATAATACCGTTCACGGCGGCTACATACGCAAACTGTGACTGGGTTACAAAGTGCACGCAGTCCTCTTTGTAGTCCTCGGGCCGACCGGCATCGAAGTAGGAGGACTTAACAACCTCCTGTGCGACCGACATTACAATCGGATCATAAGTGGGCACGATCAATTCGGTCTGATACTCGGCCACTCGTTTGGCCACGCGCCCCAGGATGGTAAACGAGGCTATCGTTGCAACATCGGCTGCCGTACCCAAGCCCAGTACGTAGAGAATTGGACGGCCCATCTCAGTAGCGCGACCAATAGCGTCGTCGACCGCCTCAATTCCGCCGATGGGTCTGATGTAGAACTCCCGACCACGGCGGGCGCTCAATACAAAATAGATGGTCAGGATTCCGAACAGGAGCACCGCAATCAAAACCGGCCAGCGCCCGGTGTTGAACCATTGGCCCGATGCTTGAACCGGACCCTGCACGCCCGAGGCGGTGCGGATGGCCGGGTCAATCGTGACGACATCGACCTGGTAGAACAAGTCGGTGTGGTCTGGAATGAAGTTTCCGTCATTGGGGTCTTTCGATCCAATGTGCACAAAGGTGCTTTCACCGGCCGGTGATGCCCCGACACTGTCGAAGGGGCCGTCATACGAGGTACTATAATAGATCTCGTAGTGCAGCACGTTGTTTTTGCCGCCGCCATCGTCGGCTGAGGTTTCCCATGTCACGACAACAGCATGGCCATGATCGTTCGGTTTGTCGACGACTTTGATATCCGCCGCCGCCGCTGGATACAGTTCAGCAGAATCGACCACTGTGCTGTCGGCCATATCGAGCTCCGTCTGAGCCCAAACCGGCGACAAGCCGAACACCAGAACCATACCGACTATCAGAAGTTTATGTTTCATAAGCTTCTCCCTCTCTATGGAGAGAATCGTTTAAGATATTATTTGCAACCAATCCTTGAACAGGAACGTGATGCGTCCCACCAATAGCGAGATGCGTCCCATCACGGTGTAACCAAATCCGGCTCCAAAAGTAACCATCAACACCCAGATGCCCACTCTGGAAGCGCGTCCAAAAATCCCGGTATGTTCTTTGGAAAAGAAGAAGTAGACAATTCCGCAGATCACGCCGATGAAAATCACCCAGTTCGACATCATGGCCACCAACTGGCCGGTCGCGGAAGCATCCAGGTTGGAGAAAAAGTTGCCCAAGCCCAGCCAGGGATGCGTTTTCGCGGTACCCAACAGCGGCACAAAAGTCGCTGACACCTGCTTAACGAAATCCGAGCGCAGGTACCTGACAAAGTTCAATCCGGCGGTAGTACCTACAATCAAAGCCAGCGGCCAGCGCGACATCCAGCCAAAATCTTTGGAGAGGCGCATCAGGAGCATCAGCCCAAGTATCACCGGCGTCCAATATGCAAAGTTCCAGTTGCTCGCCTGATAGGGTACCTGAAAAAACTCAGACACGCCCTCGGAGAGCCGTGGAAATAAGTTGCCGACAATTGTCGACCAGAAGCCCTGGCACATCCAGAAGGCGGCCGAGACACCCACATAGAGATGCTCGGCGAATTTGTAAAACGGATTGTCTTTGTATAGGAACGAGAAAATGGCCAGCGTCAGGAAAGCAGCCATCGTCACCCCGAACGCCCTGGCTATGTTGTTCTCCTCACCCGAAGTGGAACTTGCATGCACCACCCAACTGACCACAAACAGTACTACAACGACGGCAACTACAATCCAGGTCGAGCGGTTCACTACCTCTTCCCTCCCTTGCGACTTCGGAAGTAGGCAATGTTGCCGATGACAATGAAGCACATTATTACGACGTGGGCCAATGTCTGCGGCCCCATCATTGATAGCCCCGGTTTTTCCATGTCGCTAAAACGGTCATAGCTACCGGACAACTGCTCTTCATACTCGGCCGCACCCTTGACACCGCCGAGGATACCTATGATTTGCTGTGGATAGTACGGGTACAACTGCGGCGCCACCACTGCCGCCACCCCGACGCCGATTGGTACGCCGACCGGATCACCAACGAACAACACCCACTCCTTGGGACCGGGACGTCCCCCGCCCAGGGCAACAATCAGATCGAAATCGGCGCATGAACCGATCTCTTTGAAAATCTCGGTGCTGTCCAAAGGAACGCCGTTAACATCTGTGGGGAACATCTTTCGGTAATCGGACACGATGACATTGAGTACGCCCTCGTTGCCCGCTTTGTAACCGACACTAATATAGTCTTCGCCGTCAACCAAGTCCGGAAACTCCGGCAGGATTACGTTTTGTATGGTGCCGGTCAACAATGTCTGGCCGGTTGCCCATAGACTCATAAAGACCACCTTGTGGCCTCGGTCGAGACAATGGAAGGAGATGGCATTGGCCATCGGCTGCACTTCGGGCGCCATGGCCGGATCAAAGTCGAACGAAATCAGTATGCGCGATCCTTCGGGCAGGGTGTCGATACGATCATACAGCCCTTTCACCACGGCCGTGGCGTGCTCTTCGAATGTGATCGGAAAGAGTATGGGCGCCGCCACCGCCAGGAATATGAACACAAAGATGACGCGACGGTCAACTTCACGACCTTTGATCGAGCGTACAAACAGCCAGGCCAAGCCGCCGAAAATAACCACCAATGATATCAGCACTCCGGGTGAATACATTACTTGTCCCCTCCAAGATAGGAGCGTTCAATGCCGAGGATGAGTCTCAGCGACATTGAGATCACACCCAGCCCGATACCAATCATAATTGCGCGTTGACCGGCCAGGTTGGGAGAGTTCATAATCCAGATGGCCAAATTGGGGATTTGCAGAATTGATGCCGAGTCCGGTATCCAGCCGGTTACTGCAGTACCGAAAGGTGTGCGTCCCAGCAGTATGACAAAGGCAGCTATCAACAATAGGGTGGCTTCACGGTTCTTGGCGCGAAAAGCACGGTACGATGCCGAGGCGACGAAGAACGCCAGCAACGAGTACATGGTCGATCCCAGCGGTATTATCACGGAGTTGAATATATCGTAGAACAGTGAGCCGGGCGCGTCCACGGCTGAGGAGATGTCGCCGGGGTTGTTTATCTTGAACAATCCGGCCGCCAGCATCACGCTGAATCCAAGCAGTGTCACGATTGAAAAGGGCCAGTCTTCCTTTCGTGCTTTCAGTTTGGCAACGTGCACCCGAATCAGGTTGCCGCCGCCCAGGAAGAATGCGAAGACGGCAATGATATCAAACCACAGCGTGAATGTTCGTTCCATATCGCCGAACGGCGGGATGAACACCGAGACAATCAACAGGGCTCCGACAAAAAACGTTATGAAAAGTGGTATCTGCTGTCTCATAGCTTCTCTAACCGGCTGCGAACATCGACATCAGCCATCGATGTAAATCCTTCATATACTCCAGGCCCCAGGCTTCAGACGTGGTCACCGCGACCATACCGGCCAGAATCGCAACCATAGCGATCGCCTTGCCCACATCCTGCCCCTTGAGAGAGCCCAACATACGCGGCTCACCCGACAGATAGGCGGAGGCGGCGAACAGTTCCTCACCGATCAGGGTAAAGTCGCAGGCGGCAATAAAGAAGGGCAATTGAGCCGGACGGGCAGTACCGGCAATCTGTATGGCGCCAACTGAGTTTCCGGTCTCGGCCAGAATCAACGACTCAGCGAAAAAGGCTCCGAGCAAAAACACGGTGGCCGGTTTCTCGCGAACCATGAGACCATCGACCGCCGCAACGTAGCCGAACTGTTCATCCGTCACATAGTTGACCATTTCGTCACTATAACCGTCGGGCCGACCGGCCGCCTGGTAGGATGCCTTGATGGTTTCGCGCGCCGCGGTCATGACCAACGATCGAGCCACCGGCATGAATATCTTGCTGTCGTAATCGGCGATGGTTCGAGAGACTCTTCCCAGAATGGTCAGCGCAGCCAAAGTTTGCACATCGTCCATATCGTGAATGCCGGGAATGAACAACACCGGTCTACCCATCTCAGTAGCGCGTCCGACCGCCTCGTCGATAGCTTCCAGACCGGCGATTTTGCGCACGAACAGTTTCTTGCCGCGCTTGGCGGTCTCGACATAGAAGATTACGGCACCTGCAATAATCAGGGCCATGATGAGAAGGGAGAGTCGGGCAAAGTTGAACCACTCCGGCTGGGGCGATATCTCCCTCGTCACAACCGATGGATACTCACCGCTTTCGGTCAATGTGGCGATGTAATAAGTATAGGTGCTGTCTTTGTCGACATTTTTGTCGGTGAAACTCGCCACGCCCGGCAAAAGATCACTAATGGGGGCTGCCTGACCACCGTTGACCGAACGGTAGACCCGATATCCGTCAACAATACTGCCTGCTATCTGGTCGTCAATGGACGGAACCCAGAACAGCCTCACCGAGTCGCCGTTATCATACACTCCGTCTTCGACCAACAGGGATGTCACCGGCGCAGCTTCAACCACGGCGCTGTCGACAATCAGGGTCGTATCCAAGGTCAGTTCAGTCTGGCCGAACACCTGGAGGCCGGACGCTGCAAACAGAATGCCAAGGGTAAGTGTAATGGATACGATAGAGCGGGGAGATAATGTCGGTTGTCGAACTGACACTATCCAATCATCCCCAACCAGTCGCCCAACAGAAAATCGATCCGCCCGATCAAGAGCGACATACGACTCATCACGGTGTATCCGAAGGAAGCGCCGAAAGTAATCATAATGAAGAATATTCCAACGCGAGCGGTACCGCCAAATGCCCCGGTGTGTTCTTTGGAAAAGAAGAAATATACCAGCCCGGTAAAAGTGCCGATGACTATCACCAGATTACTTATAATGGCACCCAAACCGGCATCGAATCCTTGTCCAAATGCGGAGGATAGCAGCGGCATAATGGTGGCCTGGGTCTGGACCATGATATTCGAGGCCAGGAAATTCATCAACCACAGACCGGCCGTCGAGCCGACGATAAAGGCCAGCGGCCAACGTGAAATCCATCCGATCTTGGGCACCAGCCGCATAATCATCAGGATTCCCAAAGCCATGCCTACCCACAGCATCGGTTCATCCTGCCAACCATCCCAGAACTTACCCACAAGGTTGTCCCAGAACAACGTCACTACCCAGAAGCCGGCCGAGATGCCGACAAATATAGCCTCGCTCAGCTTATACCACGGGTTGTCCTTGTACAAAAACGAAAGGATGCCGAGGGTCAAAAAGGCTCCGAGCCAAAGGGCGAAATGTTCCATACTGCCTCTGCCCTATCCTTTCAAAGCTGACTTACGTCCGCCCATAATGAAGGCGATGTTGCCGATGAGCACAAAAGCGATCACGATTACGTGTGCGAACGATTGTGACAGCATAAATATGGTGCCTTTGCCGCGGTATTCGGTCAGGGTCTCAAACTCGGCCGCACCACTCATCCCACCCATCAGTCCGATTAACTGCCCTGCGTCGAGATAGGCATACATCTGGGGCGCCTGCACCGCCGTGTTACCGGCGCCAAGCCTGACCCCATATCGGTCGACCGCTATCTGCACCCACTCGACGGAGCCTGGGAAACCGGCCGAGAGATTAACGGAGTAATCGATGTTGGAGAAGTTGCGCACGTTCTTTACCAGGGGAATCTCTTCGTAGGGCGTGCCTTCGTAGTCGCTTGAGAACATAGACTCAAACGAGGAGCCCATGCGCTGAATCACAAACTCGTTACCGGTCTGAAAACCTAAGTTTACATAGTCCACACCGTACTGAAGGTTTTTGGCCGCAATCTCCGGTTCCTGAAAGACCCTCTCGATAGCCAGGTTGGCCTGCTGCGGCCCTTGTGGCCAGAGACCCATCATGATGACCTTCAGGTCACGTTGAAAACAGAGCCTGAGAACAGCCTCGGCCATCGGCTGCAACTCCGGCCCCGAAGGCGGATCGTAATCGAACGATATCAATACCTTCGACCCTTCCGGCAATTCAAGGACTGCATCGTACAGCTCTCTTACTTCCGGCGAAATGGAAATCTTCTGAGAAATACTCATGAACAACGGCAAGGCCACCGCAATGCCTACATATAGGAACACAATCCGTCGCTCAATCAGGCGTCCCTTTATGGTCAGGATCATTATCCACAGAAGCGACAGGGCCAGGAGCGCTATCACTATTACCGACTCGGTCGTCGAAAACGTAATCGTCTCTCCACCGCCCACTTTTCTAAGATAGAAGACGAGAGCAAAGACGATGGCTCCAACTACGACAATGAGTTCCTTGACACGGGTGCTCACTCGCCACCCCCGATATGGGAGCGTTCCAGGCCAAGGATAATACGTAGCGAGGTTGACACGATGCCCAGCCCGATGCCGATCATGATGGCTCTCTGTCCGGCTGCCTGAGGCACATTCATCACCCACGAGGCCAGATCGGAGAGTTGATATCCGGCGGGCATGAACGACGACAGGGTGTACCCTACCGGCACCCGTCCGATCATCACAAAGAAGGCCGCGATCAGCAACAGGGTCGCTTCGAAGTTCCTGGCCCGGAAGGCGCGATATGAAGCCGAAGCGACATAGAAGGCGAGGATTGCAAACATCGTGGCCGACAGCGGGATGTACGTATAGTTGTAGAGCCAGTCAAAGGGGGTGCCGGGATTACGGAAGTCACGTCCGCCGGCCAATCCGATAATCACCATCAACAAAAACGTCGCTATGATCACCGCCGCATAGCCCCAATCAGCTTTCATCCTGGATACCTTGAGAATCGATATCTTCATCAGGTTGAGCGCACCCAGAATAATCGCACAGGCCTGGACAATAGAGAACCAGTCGGAGAACCAGTTACTCATGTTGCTGAACGGCCAGTGCGGTATAAAATACTGGACCACGAACCCGAGGCCGACAATGGCTGTTATGAATATTGGAACTTCTCTGCGCATATTTAGTCAATCACCGAAAACAGATTGGATAGTTGCCAGACGCCCAGTGTTTCCAACAGGACACCCAGCACCAGGGCGCCCAACACAACGGCCTTGCCGATATCCTGTCCTTTGAGCGATCCCAGCAGTTTGGGTTCTTTCGACAGATAAGCGGAGGCGGCAAAAAGCTCCTCGCCTATCAGAGTATAGTCACAGGCCGCGACAAAGAACGGCAACTGCGATGGCATGGCCGTACCGGCGATCTGAATGGCCCCGATGGAGTTGCCGGTCTCAGCCAGAATCAATGACTCGGCGAAAAACTGGCCCATGAAAAACACGGTGGCCGGTTTCTCACGCACAAACATCCCGTCCACTCCGGCGGCGTAGCCGAACTGATCGTCGGTAAGGTAATGCACCTGATCGACGTTATATGCGTCCGGACGCCCGACTTTGGAGTAGGCTTCTTTGAGCACTTCGCGCGCCGTCACCATAACCATCGAACGACAGACCGGCACGTCCAGGTAAGTCTCGTATTCAGCCGACAACTCGGCCACGCGACCGAGAATAGTAACACCGGCGATTGTCTGCATATTATCCATATCGCCGATACCAGGTACGTAGAAGATTTTCCGACCCATCTCAGTGGCACGGCCGACAGCTTCATCGACTGCCTCAAGACCGGCGATTTTGCGAATGAAGAGTTTCTTGCCGGACTTGGCCTGAAAGATGTAGAATATGATAAATGTGGTCAGGAGGAACATACCGACCAGTGTATTGATGCGCTGTTTGTGAAACCATTGTTGCGATGAAGTAATCGGTCCGGCCGAGACCGACTCGGAAGTATACTCGTGCACGTCACCGGCTTCATCGTAAACGAGACTGACGGCGATAACCTTGTACATGTACATCCTGCCATCGGTCGCGTTGCCGTCGTTGTGGGCGTAAAAAACTCTGCCCGCCGGAGAATCGCCAACCAGGCTGTCTTCACTGAATTGACCCGGTTGACCGTCGATTTCATCGGCCCGCATTATGCGATACAGCCTGACATTGCCGCCATCGTGATCATCGGGCGAGCGCACCCAGGTTACGGTGATGGAGCCACCGGCATCGTTATCGGTGTCGGCGACAGTAATCTCTGTGGCCGGTGCCGGCTTGTTATCCGCGGCTGCGCTTTCGGCTGCGGCCATAGTAGAATCGATTTCGGTGGAATCAGGCTCGGCCTTCGCCATGGCAGCGACCGGGACCAGCCATAACATGAGTAACACCAGGGCGATACCTGGAATGTGAGGATAGTCGGTCTTATGCCGGCGAGGGTTCAAAACGTATCTTTCAAACTTCCGCTGTCTTGTCAGTAACCAGCTTACGCCGGCGCCGACCGTGGTGAAGTCATCAGTTGGGCTCTCTGTCAAACATTCAGATCACCGCACGCCTCTATGTAGAGACGGGCCAGACTTCGTAGTTGTGCAAAACAACAGCAGCCAATCTATGATTGCCCTCAATTATAGTCAAGGAAAAAAGGTAGAGGGTGATTGGGGGCAAAACGGGTAGCGCCCTCACACTATCTGTGCCCGCGTGATCTTCAGATCGCGTGGGGTCGCAGTAGGGCGGGTCCGTCCTCGCCTGCGCGCCGCGGCGTGAACCCGCCAGTTGCCCCATGGAGTCATTCTGGCGAAGGCCAGAATCCAGTCTTCTCTTCGTAGGTCGGAACCCCCTGTGGTTCCGACAACGCGCGAAGCGCGAAAAACCCCGCGTTGCGCGGGGTGTCACCCCGAGCGCAGTCGAAGGACAGGCAAGCCTGTTCTTGTGCGCTACGCGCGCCACCAATGTCATCCTGAGCGGAGTCGAAGGATGCCGCGCTACTCCCCCAACTCCTCCAACAACCTGCCAGCTTCGGTGTACGCGGCATGGTAGGTATAATCGGGCGGCCCATCGCAATAGGCTAGTTTACGGGCTTTCTGTGCGTGTTCAAGCGCGGTCTTTTTGTCGCCTGAGTCGCGGGCGAGCTTGGCCAATTCCAGATGCGCATCCGCACCTTGCAAGACGTAACCACTCCGCTTGGTAATGAGCAGCGCTTCTTCCGCCAGCCGCTTTGCTTCCTTCGGATCGCCGGTGGCAGCACACAACCGCGCCAGATCAATCAGGATATCGGCCTCGTGATCCACCATGTTGATGCGGCGGCAACGTTCCAGCGCCTCGTGCAGGTGTCCTTCGGCCTCGTCAAGCTGCCCAACAACACGGTGTGCCGCGCCCAGCAGCCAGTGTGCCCGGACGTAGTCGCGCGCGTTAGGACGCCCTACCTGTATCTGCCATTCATCCGCTAGCTTAAGTGCTCGTTGCGCCGATTCAAGTGCAGACTGCGATGAGTAATTCACCGAGTCAGATTCTGAGCGAAGCCGCAGTAAGTCGCGCAGGGCACGGTAGGCACAGATCACACCTTGTGCCTGAAGGTGCTCATCTCGCTTCTTGATTACCTCGCTAGCTTTGAGAACATCAGAAGATTCTGACCACTGACCCCGGATTGCCAGCACTCTCCCCAATTCGTAAAGCCCCGTCCCTTCTTTCCCCTCGTCCGTGATCTCCCGGCAGATATCGATGCCGCGGCGCAAACTGGTATCGGCGGCCTGCAGAGCGCCAAGTTCGCGGTGGCGGTGGGCCACGTTCACCAAGACGGTAGCGAGGTTTCCTTTGTCGTCCTGCCTCTCACAAATCGCTATGTCCTGCTGAAACAGCGATGCTGCGCGGCGCGGTTGGCCAGTGAGTCCGTAGGAGTTCGCTAACGCTCCCAGCACCCAGCCCTGAGCGCTGTCATCTGTCAGACACGGAGGCCTGTCATCGCCGTCAGGGAAAAGCGCACACAGCAGGTCAATCTCCAACTGATAGGCGCCGAACTGGAAATAGATTGGGTCAGCGAGGCGATCCCGATAAAGTGCGCGCGCCTCGTCAAACTGCCCGGCACGGACGGTGTGGTGATAGAGTTCGATCACCGGATTCAGTTCCTCCAGGGTCGTCACCTCGGACGGTGTGGGAACGGCGGCGAAGTAACTACGCAGCTTTGTGTGGGCATCGTTGCGTTCGAGTTTGCCCAACCGGTCGTAGGCATAGCGACGAACGATGGGATGCAGGTCGAACTGTTTCTTCTCGGTGTCGTGGTGCAATAACCCTCGCGCAACCAGGTCTTGCAGATCGCTTTCGAGAGTTACGGTGGATTCTCCGGCCTCCACCGCCACGGCCTCTAATGTCTCGAATGTGACTGGGCTGCGGAAACAGGCTATACGGCTGAGCAACGCTCTTCGCTCTAAGGTGAGGGAGTCGTAGGCTACTTCCAGCACGTGATGCTGGCGCGCGACCAGATCACCTGCCACGTCCAACTCCTTAGCGACAGCGATATCGCCGGGTTGCTGCAGACTCTTCACCACCACGCCTGCGACCAAGCTCAGGCTGAGCGGATGGTAACCGTATGGTTCGCACACCTGCTCGATCTCGGCGCGCGCTCCACGTATGCCCCGAGCACGGAAGTACGCCACTGCATCATCAGGCTGCATCTGTAATAGTACCTCTTCGCAGCAGCCTTGCAGAAACTGACCGCCTGTGGTCTCCAGAATGCTGGGACAGAGCCGGGTGGTGAGCATGACTTTAGATCGAATATTTGGCAGAGTAGATACTCTCCGCAGGAAAGTCTCGGCCAGTGGCGAGATGCAGTCGGTGTCATTCTCTTTGGGCTTATCTCCGTCACCCTGATATGCCGCGTTGAGCCCGGCAAAGGCGCGCAGCTCCCGCTCGAAACCATCCAGCACCAACAGCGTGCCAGTTTTGTGGAGCTCGTCCACCAGCGCCTCGATGTCATTAGCGGTTGTAGTTGCTGACGTGACTTCCTCGCCGCTTATGTAACCCAAGGTTCTGGCAATGAATCTATCGAACGAGGCCTCACTTTCATAGAAGCTCCACCAGACAACACGCGGCCAATCGGTGGGCTTCACATCGTTCATCAGCCAATGCCAGACCAGCGCGCTCTTGCCAAAGCCACCCAGCGCCCGAAGACTGAGCAAAGGATGCGCCTCGTCAGCGTTCAGCCATTCGGACAGCATTCTGCGTTCGCTGATACGTCCGGTGAAGTTGGGCGGCATCGGATACGTATGTGCGAAGCACCAATTGTCGCGCTTCGGTGCTTTCGGTTTCGGCGGCTCCGGCGGCCTGCCCAACGCAGTCAGTAGCTGCCGCCAGGCGAGGTCAAGGTCGGCACCATCAGTAAAGTCGATGTGGTTGTACACGTCGATGTCGAGCGGTTTATCGGATTTCGTTTTGAGCAACGGGATCAGCCGGAGGTCGCGATTCGCCGGTCCGAGGGTCTGAACCATGACGGCCTCGAATTCGCACCACTCGCTCTCAATGTAATCAGGAGTGATTACCACCAATGTCTTGCGGCTTTCAACCACACCTCGCTTGCACTCCTTGACGTTCAAAGCTCCGGGCTTGAAATCACGGTGGTCAATAAACGCTGTCAGTCCAGCACTCTCGATGCGCTCAAGCAACTCCCCGCGCACCCATTCCTGGTCCTTGCTGCTGTACGAAATGAAAACGTCGTACTTGTAATCAGTCTCTTCGACCATCAACCCTACCTCTGGCGGATGCCGTGATGAACTGTCGCGCAGCCGTTTGATCGCGAGCACTGTTTTCTCGGGCGGCTACGTCGTTGGGAAGAAGATAATATCGTACACCTTTGGCTCAAAGCAAATTATGCGACATGCCTATACTTCGACTGTGTTCATACCTCGACTCCGCTCGGTATGACTTGAAGTGCGCACAGAGAAGTAGGGCGGGTCCGTCTTCGCCTGCGCGCCGCGGCGTGAACCCGCCGAGAGCCACAGCTTGCCTGTGTTAGGTCCGCCAATAGTCCAGACCCAAAAAGAGCCGTCGCGCGAGGTCGCACAACGGCACCCACGCGAGCTGAAGATCACGCGGGCACGGTATTGTGTACAACGCATGCTTCGACTCCGCTCAATACGAGGTTGGGAAGTGTGCGCGAAGCGCGAGAGCCATTCATGGCCGCGGAGCCCAAAGAAGCGATTTATCGCCGCCAATTCTGCGCTGGTGCACGTTTCTGCGCGCGAAAATCAGCAGCTTCTGCGTTTTTTGATGTTCCATACGAGCGTTCACAGATGTGAACATCCAAGCAACTGACTGCCCGGCTATGCGTTAGTGAATTGGATGCGTAGCTTGGCACACCGTTTGTTTATGTTATTGGCTCCGGGGTTAGTCGAACACTTAAATAGGCAAGCCCGCAAACCTGCCGATTTATGAGATCTTCAGGTAGTGATGATGGCGGTCGCACTACTTGAATGCCCCGGTTGGTGAGGAGAGAAAGGTCCCGACGAAAGTCGGGACCTTTTCGGTTTGTGGACACATGCTGTTTTGCTGAGAAAACGATTGCGGATGGAGCGACCGGCTTGGATATTACATATTATGCAAGGTGGGGTGATAACACTTCTTCGATTCGTCACCGCTTCCCCATTTGTTGAAACCTGGTAAGGCTGAATTGTGGACGACAACCGGGTCCGTGAAGCATGAATACTGACGATTGTTGACTTAGGGTTATTAACAGAAAACTTCGGAAGGAGAATCTCGATGGAATTACCGAATCTGAGGCGTGAAACCATATATGGAATGCCGGCAGCGGATCAGATAATGTTCAACAGGTATTATGTGCTGGGGTACTCCTATTATTTTCGCCAGGCCAAGTGGGCTTTGGAAATCGTAGACACGGCTAATACCGAAGTGGAACGATTGGATAACTTTCGTTCAGACTATCGAATCCCGGAAATGTTTCGTGCTGATCGTGTGGACTATGAAGGCTCAGGCTATCATCGCGGTCATCTCGTTGCAAGCGCCAATCAGAGAGAAACTGATTTGCAGAACAGCGAGACATTCCTACTATCCAACATGTCACCACAGAAACCCAACTTCAATACCGGCATTTGGAAAGAACTGGAATCGGAGGTCAGGAGACTGGACAAGAAGTCTAAGATTCTTGAGACTTTTGTCATTTGCGGCCCCATCTTCTATTTCGATAAGCCCGTCAAGAGCATAGGTGCCGATGACTCAAATGATGTGACCATACCGGTCCCAAACGCCTATTTTAAGTCAGTCTTAGCCGAGAACAAAAGCGGGACTCTTCACATGTGGTCATTTGTGTTTCCAAATGAAGGGACCAACAAATCGTTAGATTCGTTCTTGAAACCGACGACCCTTGTGGAAAAGCTGGCGGGCATAAAGTTGTGGGAACGTTTGACGGGCAAGAAGATTGACAAAGAGAAATCCAAGGTTCGCAAGATGTGGTAGGACCTCCAGCTACCGCCAGACAACTCGCGGCACAGAGGAAGTTCAGACAAACAGGCAACACACTGGGTGTGACCTTCGGCCCATGAGTCCACCGCAGCCGAAGTGCGTTACCCTGCGACTGTTGCCGCTCAGAAACCCCGTTGTTCCAAAACCTGTCGCAGATTCACAGCCGGCTGGAATGCGGAATCTATCTTCAGGGCGCGGTCTAAGAACTGATAGACACTGTCTTTCGGTTCGCCCGCTTGATAATAGGCATATCCGATAGAATACCAAGCCTGGTGCATGTCCGGATTGAGTTTCAGGGCCATCATCATTTTGGAGCAGCCTTCAGTGAACCGTCGTCGATTGATGTAGGACAAACCCCAATTGAAGTACTCCACCGATGACAGCTCCAGATAACGCTGGCCTTCTTTGTACAAACTGTCACTGATGCGATGGCCACCATGTCGGGAGTAGAAGGCTGCACCCTTATAATAGGCTCGGCCCAACTCTGGCGCCGTGACCATAGCCCTATGGTAAGCCTCGGCGGCTGAGTCCAGTTCGACCATTTCCTCGTGAACGTCGGCCATGTTCAGCCAGACCTGAGCCAGCTCGGCCGGCATCGTGACAGAAGAGTCGTACTTGTCCAGCGCGATCCTTAACAGGTTGAGCGCTGAGTCGCTGAACCCTTCATCACTTACCAACAAGCCGAGATTGTTGTAGAGTGGCGCATGATCCGGATTGAGCCGCAACCCGCGGTGGAAATTCGCCCTCGCCTCATCGACCATACCCAACCGGTATTGCACAAATCCCAGATTGTTGATCAAAGTAGGCGAATACGGATAGCTCTGATCGGCCAGCCGGTACTCTTTCTCTGCATTGACATAGTCTTTGACTGCTTCGTGCTGAATGCCCGAGTTGAAATGGACTTGAAAAAGACTACCGGTGGACAACTCGTAATAAGTGCGATTCACGAAAAACGCAGCCAGGCCAATCAGCAGCATCGCCGCCCACTCCTTTTTCCGAAGCGGTTTTGATCGTTTAATCAGGGACACCACACCGGCCGCAGCGAGTATGATCAGAAACGGCACCAGCGGTAGACGGTGACGAGCGGTGACCAAGAACAATACAATCGACGGTATGTAGGCTAACAAAAACAGATATACGGGCGCCAGATTACGCCACTTTGCTCGATGCACATATACACCTACCATGGCCAGCGGCAATAGTAATCCAAACGGAAAATACAACCAGTTGTCGATCTTGAAAAGCAATACCGACAACAGATGCGACTTGGTGCGCTGGTAATAGATGTCCAAATTGTCGGAGTTTTCAAGACCGCAGACTAAGTAAACCGATTTTCTCCATACGAGATCGAGGAACCTGGCTGGATTGTTCGCGATGAAACTAAGCGCCTTGGCTGTCCAGAACGAGGATTGCTCGGCCTCAGACAGTTCGCGTCCGGCTTCGCGCTGGGCTGCTGCTTTCGTTACTATGCCGAACTCGCGCCAACTTACCGACTCGTTTAAGTCAACCTCCGGCATGATCATGGTGAGACCGTCGGCTACCTGGTTGTTGCCAAGATGGAGGTTAATCCCACCCTGCGACGAGATTAGTATGGGATCTCCGGTCACTATCAGGTTACGCACGGTGACAGGTAACACCGCTATCAGCACGCCGATCAGCATGACCAGAGGTCGCTTCAACCGAGCCGTTGCAGCTGTCTCAGACTGTCGAACAAAGTACAGCCAGCCCATTAGTACCGGCACCACCAGCAGGATATTTGGACGAGCCAGGGCGGCCACGCCAAACAAAAGTCCGGTCACCAGCCAGTTGCGCACGGACATCGCATGGCGAAACTCAACAACCCGGTACATGCCCCAGGTGATCAAGAACAGAAAGAGCGCCGGTATGAGGAACATCGTCTCATAGAAGAGCAATGGCCCGTACAGGGCATAGGCAATCCCGGCAACTATCCCGGTGATGCGGTTGAACAACCTGCTTGCGATCAGGCAGACAAAGACAGAGGTTCCGGAGGCCAATATCGATTGCAGCAGCTTACTGAAGAATATCGAACCACCCGTAATGAAGTGCAAAAATGCCAACAAGTATGGATATAGCGGTGCTCGGAAGTAGGCCCCCTCGCCCCAAAACGATTTGCTGAGAATACCCTGAGCCCATTCCCAGTGCCACTTTTCATCGATCATCGGCGCTGTGAAACCGGGCTGCAAGCTGAGTTCGAACAGATAAACCAGCCGAGCCAAAAACGCCAGACCGGCGATAATCAACAACCAGCGGTGCCGGACGAGAAAACTCTCAGGACCTTCCGGACTGTCCGGTTCGACACTGTAGTTTTTCAACGGGGTCATTTCTGTTATACTAACGAGTCACAGTGTTCGTGGTCAAATGCTGCTCATATTTCTGTCATTCCCGCGTAGGCGGGGATCCATCTTCACTTTTGTTCCCGGCGGGTTCGAAGACGGACCCACCCTACCTTTAATACACTGCATAAGACCCACCAGCCGTTTCGCTATAGCTGCGGTAGATTCACCACCGCACGGAGCGCGCAAAACAGGCTTGCCTGTCACCCTGAGCGCAGTCGAAGGGTGAACCATCTATCTGACCTATCCCACACCACGACTGCGCTCGGTGTGACATCGACGCATATTGTCCAGCCAATCCTCGCAGTAGGTCAGGAGCCCAGTGCTCCTGACTCTCTCGGCAGGTCTGAAAACAGACCCGCACTACCGCATTCCAGTGGCGGGCTCACGCCGCGGCGTGCAGGCGAAGGCGGACCCGCCCTACGAATTGTGCCCGCGTGATCTTCAGATCGCGTGGGTCCTCAAGTGGTGTCGGTCGACCGCGCCCGACACCTGCTTTTCGCCTACTTCTTCGCAACACCCTTGAAAGCCAACCGGGCCAACATCAGGGTCAGCAGACTGAAAGCAATCAGACCGATCCACGGACCCCACGAACCGGAGAGTGTATCAAGCATACCCTCGTGTTCGTTGTAGAAGTGCTCGTATGTCGCCCACGATCCGATCATGAAAGCTACGGCCACTCCAATCAGAGCGTCACCAGCCACCATGCCCGAAGCAAACAATGTCCCGGCCAGGTTTTTGGCGCCATACTCCTCTTTGCGAACGTACTTTTTGACCAGCATGGCCACCAGCCCGCCAGTCATTATCGGCGTCGACAACGAGAGTGGCAGATAAAGACCGATCGCGAACGGCAACGACGAAATGCCCAGTAATTCAACCGCGAGGGCAATAAAGCCGCCTACAATAATCGGTTGCCATGGCAGATTGGCGTTCATGATTCCCTGCACGACCACCGCCATCACATTGGCCTGCGGCGCCAAAAGCGGGTCGCGCACTGTGGCGCCTTCGACGAATCCGAATGCTTCGTTCAGATAGTACAGAGTGAAACCCATAGCCAGGGCCGGAAACAGAAGTCCTATAAACTCGGTCAACTGTTGCCGCCACGGTGTGGCGCCGAGCAGGTAGCCGGTCTTCAAATCCTGTGCAATATCGCCGGACATACAGACAGCGATACAAACGACAGCACCCACCGACATCGCGGTGACCATTCCCTCGACTCCCTCGACGCCGAAGTAAAGCAGTATCATACACGTCACAAGCAGGGTCGCGATAGTCATCCCGGATACCGGCGACGATGATGACCCCACAATTCCTACAATCCGGGCCGCTACAACCACGAAGAAGAAGCCGAACAGCACAGCGAGTACGGCGCCGATAAAGTGAAGTTCGGTACCCGGCAGCATCCAGATTGCGATCACCACACCGACCACACCCAACAGCACCCACTTCATGGGCAGGTCTTTATCGGTCCGGGGTGCAGCTTCCACCGCTTCTTTGGCGCCCATCAGTTGTTTGAACCCTTTGCTGAACGATGAGATGATTACCGGGAAGGACTTTATCAGCGACACAAATCCACCAATGGCCACCGCTCCCACACCTAAGTACTTGATATAGTTGCCACGAAGTTGTGCCGGGTCCATTTCGCTTAACGGTATTGTGCCGGGTGCAATAATGATCCCGGGGATCTGATCCCCGATAAACGACAGGAGCGGACCGATGCCCAGGTATCCAAGAACTGCGCCGCTGAGCATCAATGCGCTGATCCGTGGTCCAATGATGTATCCGACGCCCAGCAGTGCCGGCGTGGAATCAACACCTATCGTACCGCCTTTAAGAAATCCCTTGAAATCGTAGCTTGGTGACTGCGACCAAACACGCAGCATGTCGTAGGCCATCTTGAATAACGCGCCGATAGCGATACCCCCGAAAACCATTTTCGCTTTCCCGCCACCTTCGTCTCCCGCTACGATAATCTCTGCGCAGGCCGTTCCCTCGGGAAATCTCAGTTTACCGTGCTCGGTGTGAACAAGATACTTGCGCAAAGGGATCATCAAAAGGATACCGAGGGCGCCGCCCAACATCGACAGCCAGAATATCTGCATTTTGGATACTTCGTGGAAATACCCGGCTGCGGCTAGTTGCTCGTTGGCCGACCAGATAAAAAATGCCGGTATTGTGAAAATAATTCCGGCTGCGAGGGATTCACCGGCCGAGCCTACTGTTTGCACGATGTTGTTCTCCAACACAGTCACATTGCGACCGAAGAAAATGCGGAGCACAGCCATTGAGATCACCGCCGCCGGAATCGATGCCGATACCGTCATGCCGAATTTCAATCCCAGATAGGCGTTAGCCACACCGAACAGTACTGAGATCAAAGAGCCCAGTACCAGGGCTTTTACGGTGACTTCGGCGACTGTTTTTCCGGCCGGAATGACCGGTTCGAATTTGGCGTTGTTGGCTTTGTTTTCGTCCACTCTTCCTCCTGGGGTGTAAGGATGGCCGTTATCAATGCGACTATATTATGGCGGTCGCTTGGTATGTCAAGATATTACTGGTGGTAAACCACCTCTTCGCGCTTCGCGGCGATAAATCGCTTCCTTGCGCTGCGCGCCATTCAGGTCATACTAAGCGCAGCCAGACGTTGACCGGTCGAAGGTGTAAGAAAGGCTCTGTTGAAGCACCAAAGGTATATAATGCGATGTGATGTGGAAAAAAAGACCCGGAATCGCACATTTTGCGCCGAACCATTGCGAGTATAAACCGACTAAATAGGCAAAAGTTTTAGTTTTTGAGGAACAAGTTTCGCATCACATTGTAAAAGAATGCGTATGGTATAGGAGACCAATCACACGGGATTGGCATTGCAACGCAGGACGTAAGACTCAAAGAGGCGATAACGAAACACAAAACGCTTGACAAAAACCGAGACGAAATATAAGTTATGAATAGACCCGAATCTAAAGACCGTCGATATTATAAATCCACGTTAAGAGTTAACGGCTTCACCGATTGCACAGGCGTATTACGGATGGACAACGGCTGCTTGGGATCATGGACGAACGGTTCCTCGAGTAGCTACAAACCAACACTATTAGCACGGGCAAAGTGCTAAGGAGGTGAACCTTGACAAAACGGTTTTACACACTAACGGTTGTTCTGATCGTTCTTGTGCTGCCGGCGATGGTTTTCGGTGCAGCGTCGAAGTTCGGCGTGGCCAAGGCCATTGGTGGTGAGAACAATCTCATCACGGTACCGCTGCAGATCAGCAACCAGGACAATCTAACCGCTCTGGACATTCCGCTGTCCTTCTCTGAAGGTGTGACGCTTACTGAGGTCAGTTTTGAAGACACTCGTGTCGATTACTTCGATCTCAAAGTGGCATCCATCGACAACGAGAGCAACACGGTGCTGATCGGTCTGCTCCCGCAGATGAGCAGCGTAAAGAAAGACGATCTGAAAGCCGGTACCGGCGCCATCGCCAATCTGACTTTCCAGATTGATGATCCTTCGGTCAAGGAAGTGACCTTGGAAGCGATCACGATGGAAGATCCGCATCACCAGCTTACTTTCGTCTATCATGCTTTCTCGCAGGGTGGCCAGCGCTCGATCGCGCTTGAGCACCCCAAATTCGAAGCCGTGACGGTTTCTCTCAGTGGTGTTTCAGGATCTCCCGAAGTGCCGGAGAAGTTCAGTCTGTCACAGAACTATCCCAACCCGTTCAACCCAAAAACCAGCGTGCAGTACAGCCTGCCGACCGCCGGTCATGTCAATCTTACTGTGTACAATGTACTCGGACAGACTGTTGTGACTTTGGTCGACCAGAAGCAGGAAGCCGGCACCTTTACGGCTGATTGGGATGCTTCGAACAATTCCAGTGGTGTCTACTTCTATCGGTTGACCACCGACCAAAACACCGAGACGAGGAAGATGCTTCTGCTAAAATAGCGGAGTGCTTATTGAAGTAAATTCGTTAAAGCCTACGAGCGACGCCCTCTCTTTTGAGAGGGCGTTTTTTTTGTGCGGGGGTGGGGTGGGGTGGGGGCAGTGTATTCGGGCACCCTTCGACTCCGCTCAGGGTGACGTGTGCAACGCGCGAAGCGCAGGAAGTGATTCATCACCTCATGCTGAGCGGAGTCGAAGCATGAATGCAGCGTCGGTTCCTGTCATCGCGGAAAAGACATTGACAATTCGGACGTTTTGGGATATTCTTAGCGCAGTGCAAGGTCCAATCGCGCCCTATGACCCTCAGTTGAGACGTACCTGACTCGATTTCCTGTCGTCTACTGTGGAGCCTTGCGGGTGATTCGGTAGTCTTTCCGGGTCAGACAGATTCAGAGGAGGAGTAACTATGTATCCCACCACAATCATTCCGAAGCCTACACTTGTCATAGCGCTGCTCCTCATCGTCGTGGCGCCATCTGTTCTTGCCTATGACACCACATCCATCAGTTACGGCTACAGCGGTGCAGGGGCAATCTCCCCGGCTGGAGAGTACGACGTGTACTACTTCGATGGCGAGATCGGTGATGTAGTCCTGATCCGGATGAGCGATACGGAAGACAACGGAGTCTATATTGACCCTCGGATCGAGTTGTATGATCCGAGTGGGAGCCTGATCGCATCCGATAGCACCAGCAGCTTCCAAGCCCAGGTATTAGATGTACAATTGGAAAGCACGGGCACCTTTAAAATCGTCGCCAGTGACTGGGGCGATAACGACACCCGAGCTTACGGCCTTAGCCTTCAGTGTGTGAACACAACCGGCTACGCCGAGCTTATCAGCTATGGTTACAACGGCGAGAGCAGTATCGCGTTTCTGTCCGAGATGGACGCTTACCAGTTCGATGGCACAGCCGGCGATGTCATCCTGATCCGAATGAGTGATACGGAGGACAACGGAGTCTATATTGATCCAAGGATCGAGTTGTATGACCACAACGGTGTTCTTGTTGCATCCCACCAGACATCCACCTTCCAGGCCAGGATTGTGGACTTCACTCTGCCGTCCACAGGCACCTACACTCTCATCGCCAGCGACATCAACGGCGAAGACGTACGAGCATACGGTTTGGGCCTTCAGTGTGTGAACACAACCGGCTACGCCGAGCTTATCAGCTATGGTTACAACGGCGAGAGCAGTATCGCGTTTCTGTCCGAGATGGACGCTTACCAGTTCGATGGCACAGCCGGCGATGTCATCCTGATCCGAATGAGTGATACGGAGGACAACGGAGTCTATATTGATCCAAGGATCGAGTTGTATGACCACAACGGTGTTCTTGTTGCATCCCACCAGACATCCACCTTCCAGGCCAGGATTGTGGACTTCACTCTGCCGTCCACAGGCACCTACACTCTCATCGCCAGCGACATCAACGGCGAAGACGTACGAGCATACGGTTTGGGCCTTCAGTGTGTGAACACAACCGGCTACGCCGAGCTTATCAGCTATGGTTACAACGGCGAGAGCAGTATCGCGTTTCTGTCCGAGATGGACGCTTACCAGTTCGAAGGCACAGCCGGTGATGTCATCCTGATCCGAATGAGTGATACGGAGGACAACGGAGTCTACATTGATCCGCAGATCGAGTTGTATGACCACAACGGTGTTCTTGTTGCATCCCACTGGACATCCACCTTCCAGGCCAGGATTGTGGACTTCACTCTGCCGTCCACAGGCACCTACACTCTCATCGCCAGCGACATCAACGGCGAAGACGTACGTGCTTACGGTTTGGGCCTTCAGTGTGTGAACTGCTTTGGAATCTTGCCAACGATAAGATATAGCACCTGTGATACTGGCAGGGTCGCTCTGCTATCCGAGATGGACGGTTTTCAATTCGTGGGGTCCGCAGGTGACAGTGTCATCATCCGGATGAGCGACGGCTATGGTAACGGCGTGTATATTGACCCTCGAATCGAACTATTTGATCCTGATGGTGAGAGACTGGCAGACACCGCCACAACAGGTGCTGAGGGCAGCCTCGAAGTCAAGATAGACGGAAGCGGCCTTCACACAGTAATTATGAGCGACTTTGGCGGAGATGACTCTCGCGCTTATGATTTCTCCCTGTGCAATCCCGATCCTGAAGGATGCTACGGGATACGCGGGAATGTCAATGGTTCCAGGTGTGACTGCAATATTATTGATATCAGCGATCTTGTCTTTCTGATCGATTACATGTTCCAGAACGGCCCAGAGCCGCCCAACTGGGACGAGGCCGACATCAACGGCTCAGGGACTTTGCCTATTGACATCAGCGATCTGGTATACTTGATCGATTACATGTTCAGTGGCGGTCCACCGCCGCCGGATTGTCCGTAGAAGTTATGTGGGCTGGAGGCTCCCGGCGGACCATGGTTGCCCCGGCCCCTCCCCCCCCCCAACCAAAAACAGAACCAACCCACCGCAAAATGCGAATGCGTGCTCATATAGCAGGATCAGCCTTCGACAACACCGAAAAACCGGCCCGAAAAAACGTTTTCCGCAAAACGAACCCATTTCCCTGCCGCCCAGCCTCGCTGTGTTGTCATGCTGGCGAAGGCCAGCATCCAGTCCTCGCTTGCAGAACTGGATTCCGGGTCAAAGTCCGAAATGACAAGGAAGCGAGCCGCACGACCCCTCGACTCCGCTCGGGGTGACATGGGCACGCGCGAAGCGCGAAAAAGTGATTCATCACCGCTTAGCGCCAAAAAGGCAACTTGTTGCCTGCTAAAAAAATAGCATTAAAACTTGACAAATATACGACTATGTGCTAAATTTTTAGCAGAAAAGAGTGAACGTTTGGACAACTGGTACGACTAATAGGGTAGAGACAAACAAGACAAGAAGGCAAATATGAGCAAAAAACAACTCAATCAGCTAAGTCGGCGGGAAAGACAAATCGTCGATATACTCTACCGCCAAGGTGAAGCTGCCGTCGCCGACGTGCTAAAAGCACTGCCCGATCCGCCCAGCTATTCGACCGTGAGGGCGCTTTTGGCCGTGCTGGTGGAAAAAGGATACGTCAAACACCGTCAAAACGGGCGGCAGTATCTGTACAGCCCAACGGTCAGCCGAACCCAGGCCAGGCGAACAGCGCTCAACCATGTCGTGCAGACCTTTTTCGATGATTCGGTCGAGGACGTTGTCGCCGCCCTCATGAGTATGAAGAGCACCAAATCATCTACCACAGAGTACGAGCGACTGTCGCGTCTCATCGAAGCCAGACGCAAGAAGGGGAAGAAATGATGATCAATCTGTATGAACAAGTATGGCCCTATCTATCCTCCGGCGGCTGGTTGTTCGGGCTGCTTGGATACTTCGTAAAGTCATCGTTGATTCTGCTGGTTGCGCTTCTGGTCCAGCCGTTACTGAAGAAAAGACCGCCTGCGGTCCGTCATCTGGTGATGCGGTCGGCCTTTTTGGGTGTTGTCGCACTCACTCTATTGTGGCCGCTGTTGCCTTCATGGCAAATGAACTGGCCCGGATTCATAGCGAATGGTTGGAACACAACAGTCGCCGTGCTTCAGCCAGAGGTAACCTCACTGGCAGATTCGACAGTAGAGGCCACTAGTGTCCACTGGTCGGTGTGGGCGTTGGCAGTTTGGCTGATGGGCAGCTTGCTGGTAGGATTGAGGTATTGTTCGGGTCTGTTCTCAGCGGGGAAACTTGCTCGCGACGGGTCGCCGGTCGAAGACAAAGATACCCTGCTTGCGGCGAGACGTATCGCCAACCAGATGGACGTTCGACGACCGGTGCGGATGATTATAAACAAGCGCCTTACCGTTCCCATCGTGTTCGGCCTGTTTCGCCCCACAATCCTGCTGCCGGCCGACGCCGGCCAATGGACTCAGGAGAAGCGCGACCTCGTTCTGCGTCATGAGTTGGCCCATGTCAAACGGCTCGACAGTCTGTGGCTGCATCTGGCCGCCTGGTCGTCGATTCTGCACTGGTTCAACCCACTGGTCTGGGCGACCCGGGGCAAAATGGTGGCCGAAGCCGAGTTTGCCTGCGACGACAGCGTCCTCGAAATCGGCGTCGTGTCATCTGATTACGCACAACATCTTCTGGACTGCGCTCGTGAGGCCGGTCGGTTGGATCGTTCGGTCCGCACCGGTGTGGCGCTGGCCTATAACACTCAATTGGAGGGAAGAATCATGTCTATTCTTACCAATCGCAAACGAGCAACACTCACCACTGTCCGGCTAACCGCCTTGGTCACAGCTGTAATGTTTGCCCTTTCCTTGCCACTGGTCGGCCTAAGCTGGCAGGCTCAGGCAGGAGAAAAACCGACGCCAAAAACTCCTGCAACAGAGAAAGAGAAACAGAAACAGGCTGAAGACGCTGCGCTGCCGGGTCCTGATGAGTTTATCGAGGTGGATACCTATCCCGAAATGACGTATCAGGAAACGCCGGTCTACCCGGTCAAGGCCAAGAAGGCTGGTATTGAGGGCGAGGTTTGGATCAAATCGCTTGTGAGCATCAAAGGGACGGTTCTCAAAGCTCAGTTGGCCAAGACTTCGGGGCAGAAGTCGATGGACAAGTCGGCCCTGAAAGCGGCCTATCAGAGTAAGTATAAACCGGCCATGCAAAAAGGCAAACCAGTGGCTGTTTGGGTGACATATAAAGTCGCCTTTGCGCTCAGCGACAAGTCGGACTCGGACAAGTAGGACCGACTGCAAACTGGATCCGCCCCACACAAGGTTTGAGCGGCCATCCGATGAAGACCAAGTAGTTTGACACGGCGCTGGGTCCTATTCGCCACAGGCGGGTAAGAGCCAGCGCTTTGTCTCTATCTATAGCCAACCGCGCGCGATCAGCCAGGGAACCAACAGCCAGGCCAGCCCCTTGGCCATGAAGAACACAAAGCCCCAAACACCCAGTTTCCGAAACCAGCTTTTCATTCGGTGATCACTTCATAGGTTCGGAATTCCGAACGCATGGGAGGTTCATCGCCGCGTGCTCTGGCCGCTTCCAGGTCGGCAAAGCCGCGTTTGTGTCCTGCTGTAAAGGCATCCGATTTGCTCCAGTCCTTGAACGCCTGTTCCGAATGCCACTCGCTAACAATGAGGTAACGCTCGTCCTGTTTGGTCGGCCGCAGAACCTTCATGCGCACGAAACCGGGCATGTGGTCGATCGCACCGGCTCGACTGGCAAACAATTGTTCGAACCTGGAGCGATACTCCGTCTGGCAGGATATGTAGTTGATAGCAACAAACATCCGTTTCTCCTATTCACACTTTTAGGAAATGATACGGGGAGAAGCCGGACCCTGAGACACAAATTGTGCGCTTTTTTGGGGCCTTAATGGTACTCCACCTAAAGCGAAGCGTCAGGTGGGACCTTTCAAGCACGAACCCACCCGCCCATAATTGGGCTGATGCGCAAGGCCTCAGGGCGGGGTACCGTTCGCCGCTGGAATCACTCGTCTTCCGGCCAAACCCAGTCGGCGATAAAGACGTTGGTCTCACCCCTGACCTTGTTGTCACGATTGGATGCGAAAACCAACTTTGTGCCGTCGTGGGAGAACATCGGGAAACCGTCAAAGGTCTGATTGTGTGTGACCTGCCGAATCTCCTTGGTCTCTATATCGATCAGAAACAGATCGAATCGTCGACGCGTCTCTTGATCGTGCAGGTTGGAACAGAAGATGATATGCTTGCCGTCGGGATGAAAGTACGGACCGAAATTGGCGGCGCTGTTGTCGGTAAGTCGGATCGGCTTGCGATCTGCGAGGTTCATGATGTACAAGTCGAGCTTCGACGGACGGATCAGATGTTGTTTGAGTAGTCGTTGGTAGTCGGCCATGCTCTCCCCTTCCGGTCGCGAGGCACGATAGCAAATCCATTGACCATCGAACGAGAAGAAGGCGCCACCGTCGTAGCCGGGTGCATCGGTTAGCTGCTCAACGCCGGAACCGTCGGGGTTCATGATGAAAATCTCCAAGTCGCCGGTGCGATCAGATGTAAAGACAATCCTGTCACCCTGCGGCGAGTAGACAGCTTCGGCGTCGTAGCCGGGTGCGTCGGTGAGACGGACAATATTGCCGCCATCGGGGTCGGCGCTGAAAATATCGTAGCTGTCATAGAGGGCCCAGACATATCCCTGCGACATATCGGCGTCGGGCAAACAGTCATCGGCACCGAGATGGGTCGAGCAGTAGATAATCGATTTGCCGTCGGGCGCTATGAACGAGCAGGTGGTGCGACCTTTGCCGGTGGAGACCAGTGTCTTTTCGCTACCGTCTGAGTTCATGGTGAATATCTGATCGCATTCAAAACTGTCGACCTCTGCCTGGAAGATGATTTTGGACGCATCATAACTGAAGTACGCTTCCGCGTTTTGGCCACCAAAGGTCAATTGGCGGAGGTTCTTGATATGCCTCTCCCCTTCGAACATCGTGACAGCGCTTGTGGATTCGACGGCGGCTTTGTCGGTGGTTGTCTCCGCATCTTTTTTGGAGCACACAGTCGTTAGACTCATAGTGATCAACAGGATAGTTATTGCCAGAATGCTTTTTCGTGCGATCATCGTTTCTTCCTTTCTCAGATTGTTGTTGATGATAAGTACGAAATCCTGTGCTGCGGGGAAAGTGGTTTTTGGGGGGTGGTGGCACGGGCGGTCTGCCGGCTGGCCGTCTCAAACCTTGTTTGTGACGGGTGGTTTAGAGTCACCCCCAAGCCAGGCTTGAGGGTGCCACCCAGTCGGATTCATGGTACTAAACGGAACGATATTGAGTTACGACGAATTGGGTTCGTTTTGGGTACTTTCGCTTTACTCCCAACGCCCCACTTCCCGCGAATGTACAAGCCACCTATGGCGGGTTCACGCCTCGGCGCGCAGGCGATGACGGACGCGGCCTACTACAAGGTTGCGCCGCCGCGTTTTGTATGGGATTGGTAGAGTCTTTGTGGCGAATAAACCCACCCGGCGCGAAGCGCTCTGGGTGGGGTACCGAAGTGCTTGGGCGGCAACTCGCGTCCAAGCGTTGTGCCCGCTGAGTCTTCAGACTCGGTGGGCACATGGACAGCATTCTTTCTAGCTCGGGGATTCATCTAATCCCACAGCAAGCTGTGGGGCACCCGGCGGGTTTGGAGACGGACCCGGCCTACAAGATGGATCGCTAGTGGTCGTGGCCAGCGTGAGCCGCACCGAGAAAAGCGATCGTTTTCTCAGCGTGAGTATGGATTCCGGCAATTGTTGCTTCATCCGTCGAGCTGACAACCATAATATCACTCGCCTGCGTGGTTACGTTATCGGCTTTAGCGCCTTTTTTCAGAAGCAAGGATAGCGATGTACAGTAGCCGCAAACCTGAATCTCTTCACCTGCGACAACTTTACCCATGATTTCCTTCATCCGGCCCTTAGCTCGATCAAACTTCTCCTGATAGTCAGGCTTGATAGTTGAAACGGTCATGACGCCGGTGGCGGTCAGATGATGTTCCCATGTCATGTTCTCCATCAGGCCTTCTTCAGAAGAAACATTACTACAGATAGGGCAGTCTTTCATATCCACCCATGGGGCATTGTCACCAGCGAAGGTGACCGTGGCGATGAGAAGCAGGATCAGGGTTGCGGCGATTTTCATTTTTCAGACTCCAGCAAAATGTTTAATATGCGGACCTCAATGCACAAACGCCGATGACATCCGCATAGAGTCTAAAAGTGTATCCTCACTGTCTTTGTTCCCGATAATAACACAGAGCATATTTGATCCATGTCGAGGGACGTCACTCACTGGGCCCACCAGCCCATGAATGGGTCTGATCCGCGAAGCGCTCTGGGTGGGGTACTGGAGTGATAAATCACTCTTTCGCGCTTTGCGAGCCGGTGATCTCGGCTATAGTCTTTGAGTAGGGCAGGTCTCTCTTCTTTTGGAGACCTGCCAGCAATGGCGGGTTCACGCCTCGGCGCACAGGCGAAGACGAACCTGCCCCACAAGATTGCATCGGATGGATTCATGCTTCGACTCCGCTCAGCATGAGGTTGTGTCGGGACCGCTAAGGGGTACCGACCTACAGGAAGTCTGTCGAAACCCGCCTTCGGCGACCATAAATGGCATTTATGCCCTTCGGGCCAGGGGTTTCGACCTACAAAGACAAGATGGATGCCGGATCAAGTCCGGCATGACGAGATCGTAGCCGCAAAAAACCCCCTTTACATCCAAATCGGGATGTGTTATTATGGCTGGCTCTGAGGTCCCCCAAAGGCCGGAAAAAGCTCAGGCTATTGTTTTGGGAGCCAAAGGTATAGATAGAATAATGTAACCATTCAGAAAACACGGATTTAGTTAATGGCCAAGTTCGACAATCCCGATGACATAAAAGTAATCGTCGCCACCGACTGCGGCTCCACCACGACCAAAGCAATCCTGATCGAATTCGTCAACGGCGAATATCGCCTCATGCATCGAGGCGAAGCACCCACCACGGTCGAAGCGCCGTTTGAAGATGTTACCATGGGCGCGCTCAACGCCGTGGCCGAAGTGGAAGAGCTCTCCGGGCGCAAGATTCTCGATGAAAACGGCAAGTTCATCTCACCATCCAACGGCAAGACCGGTACCGATGTCTATATCTCGACTTCGTCCGCCGGTGGTGGTTTGCAAATGATGGTGGCCGGCGTGGTTCGATCTATGACCGCCGAATCTGCCGAGCGGGCAGCGCTGGGAGCCGGTGCTATCGTCATGGATGTGATCGCATCGAACGACAAGCGTCTCCCCCACCAGCAGATCGAACGTATCCGCGCGTTGCGTCCGGATATGATTCTGTTGTCAGGTGGCATTGACGGCGGCACGACCACACACGTTGTTGAAATCGCCGAGTTGATCGCCGCCGCCGATCCGCGCCCGCGGCTGGGATCGTCGTATAAACTGCCGATCATTTATGCCGGTAATAAAGAGGCCACGGACCTGGTCAAGGAGGCGATGGCCGACAAGGTCGATCTCAAAACGGTCGACAATCTCCGTCCTGTGCTCGAACGTGAGAACCTCGGCCCGGCGCGCGAGGAGATCCACGAACAGTTCATGGAACATGTCATGGCCCAGGCGCCCGGCTACAAGAAGCTGATGTCGTGGACCGATGCCGATATCATGCCGACGCCGGGCGCGGTGGGGCTGATTATTCAGACTATCGCCGAGCAGTACAATATCGAGGCGGTCGGTGTCGATATCGGCGGCGCGACCACCGATGTATTCAGCGTTTTCCGTCCTGACATGGAGACGCCGGTTTTTAACCGCACCGTGTCGGCCAATCTGGGCATGTCTTACTCTATCTCGAACGTATTCGCCGAAGCCACTCTGCCGATGGTGATGCGCTGGGTGCCGTTCAAAATGGAAGAGCGTGACCTGCGCAACCGGGTCAAGAACAAAATGATCCGACCCACGACCATTCCGCAATCGATGGAAGAGTTGATATTCGAGCAGGCCATCGCCAAAGAAGCGCTCAGGCTGGCCTTCGTTCAGCACAAAAACTTCGCCACCGTCCTCAAGGGTGTGCAGCAGCAGCGCACAATCGCTGATGCTTTTGAGCAGTCCGGTTCCGGTAGTACCATTGTCAACATGATGAGTCTTAACATGCTGATCGGCTCCGGTGGTGTTCTGTCGCATGCTCCCAGACGTCAGCAGTCGGGTCTGATGATGATCGACGCTTTCATGCCCGAAGGAGTGACACGCCTGGCGGTCGATTCCATCTTTATGATGCCTCAACTGGGCGTCCTTACCGAGGTCCATAAGAAAGCAGCCACCGAAGTATTCATAAAAGACTGCCTTATACACCTGGGCACTTGTGTCGCACCGGCCGGTGTGACCAAGAAGCCGGGCCCGGTAATGAAGTATACGATCGATCTGCCCGGCGGACAGGTCACCGGAACACTCGATCATCTTGAGATGAAACGGTTCGACCTCGGCCTGGACGACAATAATCAGCCGCTCGAATGCAAGGCCGTGTTTGAGCCGGAACGTCAATACGATTGCGGCGCCGGTAAGGGGCACCGTTTGGAAACCAAGCTGCACGGCGGCGTGGTCGGGGTCGTGCTCGACGGACGTGGTCGACCGTTCGATCTTTCCACTCTCACAGAAGATGAGCGCGTGTCACACCTGCGGGCCTGGATGACCGAACTCGATATTTACCCAACCGACCGGCTTAAGGACTGATTGACGCCGGGCCGGTTAAGCAGGAAGTCAGGAATTGCAATGAGACTTACAATTTGCAGAATCATGCTCGCGGCAGTCGCTATAATGCTGTTCTCTTCTCTGACGGTGAGTGCGAAAAACTATGTCAGCTGGGCAGGTGGATTCCACGTCGAAATCCCGGAAGACTGGGAACAGATCGACTATCAAACGGTCGACGCCTTTCTGATATCCAATCAAGCCGGGCGCGATGTACTGAACTATGACGCGGTCTTCGCACCCTCGGCCTCGGTACCGTTCTTTGTCGGCAGCTACCTGATTGTGACCGTTGATACCGCCGGGCATCTGTCCCAGACTCAGATAGACAGTGTTTTGGCGGTGATGAGTGCAACCTTCGGACAAAACGTAAAGTACTACCCGGTGGCCGACTTCATGTCCGACATGAGATCGAACACACCCAGTTATGACGCCGAGCAAAAACTGGCTACCGTGGTCAACGACATCGTCCATCAAGATCAGATAACCAAGAAACTGATGCTGATGACCAAGTTCTATGAAGATGGGGTGGCAGCATTCTACTTCTACTCGCCCGACAGCTTGTTTGAGCAGAGCAAGCTCGTGGTCAGCCAGATGGTGCAGACTTTCTCGACTTCCGACCTGGAGGCAGCTGCAGGTAAAGCCGAGGTGCAAGTGGCTGATGTGGATGTTGACAAGGATGCCGGCTCGGGGGATGATGACAGCTCCATATCAACGACAGTCTGGGTGCCGTTTATGGGCATTGTTGTCGTTCTCATCGCGATAATCGCAGGAAAGAAGAAAAAGGCCCGAGAGAAACAGCAAGAAAGCACTTCGAAATAGGAATATACAGGCATGGCTCACGCATACACGCCCGGATTGAAAGTTACCGAAAAGCACTTGGTCAAAAAGCAACGCATCCTCCCTCTCAAGGGTGAGGTGACGGTGAAAGTCGGCGATCAAGTGGTACCCGACGACGTGGTCGCCCGCACCCACCTGCCCGGTAACGTGGTGCCGTTGAACATCGCCAACAAGCTCGGTATCCCGCCGGAAGACATCGAGTTGGTAATGCGGAAGAAGGTTGGTGACCCGATCAACGAGGGTGAGGAGATCGCGCTCAAGAAATCGTTCATAAGATACTTCAACAGTTCAGCCACGGCAACGATAGGCGGCTCCCTGGAATCGGTATCCAAAGTGACCGGTCAGGTATTGCAGCGCGGCCATCCCATTCCGGTCGAGGTCAAGGCTTATCTTCGCGGTGAAGTTACCGAGGTGTTTCCCAACGAAGGAGTCGAAGTCAGTTGTTACGGCTCATTCATGCAGGGCATCTTCGGCATCGGTGGCGAGACCTACGGCGAAATCAAGATTGCGACACCGGATAATTCCACGGTTTTGTCGGACGATCTGATCCGAGAAGATATGGCCGATAAAGTCGTGATCGGTGGCTCTCTGGTGACCGCCGATGCGCTGAAGAAGGCTATCAAGATGGGTATTCGCGGTATAGTCGTGGGTGGTTTCGATGACAAGGATTTACGCGATTTCCTGGGCTACGACATCGGTGTGGCCATCACCGGGTCGGAAGATATCGGCATCACATTGGTGGTCAGCGAGGGATTTGGCCAGATCAGTATGGCCCAAAAAACCTTCGATCTGCTCAGGTCACACGAAGGCCAGATGGCTTGCATGAACGGCGCTACCCAAATCCGAGCGGGCGTGATCCGGCCGGAAGTGGTTATCCCCACCGAGACTCCCTCCTCAAAGAGTGCGGCCACACAGGATTCGGAGATCCAGGGACTGGGTATCGACTCACCGGTGCGTGTTATCCGGCATCCGTATTTCGGACGCTTGGGTAAAGTGACCGACTTGCCATCACCGCTTCAGGTACTTGAGTCTGAGTCGAAGGCTCGCATTCTCGAAGTCGAATTCGAGGATGGGCAACGGGCCATCATACCACGGGCCAATGTTGAGATGATCGAAAGCTAAGCGCGGACAGCGGCGCCAGCCTCAAATAACAAACCTCCCGGAGTTCCGGGAGGTTTTTTTCTGCTTATTATTCGACCTGAGACTACATGGAATCGTGGCCACCGGCCGTGGTGTCCATAGCGCCTTCATCCCAAACCGCCGAATCCATGGCCGTGGAATCGGCCATTTCAGCCTGCTTTGTATCCGCCGGTACTTTGTCGTCGCCTTCTTGCGTGTCCTTCTTGCCGCATCCGTAGATAAAGCACAGGGCCACCAATAAGGCCATCATGATTGCCAACACTTTCCTCATACATCACTCCTTCTGAGTCCCGCACTTCAAAAGCTCAGAAGTGCGCCTGGACCGCACAGTCATTCCTTCGAACACACGGCCGCATTGTCATGTATCCCGGTTTTGATCCGCGGTCACTTCCTGGCATAGGCAATAACCGGCAGGTCGCACTCGAAACACGTTCTTACCCTACAGTCGTTGATAGAAGTGCATGTCCAACCCGGGGTCAAGTTTTATGATTGGAGATTTTAATATTGTTAAAGTCCCACGGTCCGATTTTATTGACAGACATGCTGGAAAGTCCGCCTTTGGCGGGCGATTCAGTGGTTTTGCCGGCTCTGTCAAACGGAACCGGTGGAGAATAAACTTTTCGAAAGGTTGAGCGTAAAACTGATATGAAAACTGTTATCTCAATTGGTTTCTTTTCCGGTTCGGTCTGGCAGATAATCGGCGAGACCTCCGCCTTTGGTATTTTCGTACTCATCTGTCTGACATTCATGTCGTTGGTGTCGTGGCTGATTATCATTAACAAATGGCGCCAGTTTCGCGTTGTCGAAAAAGCAGGTTTGGGCTTTCTGCGCTCGTTTGATCGGTCCTCGAAGCTGGCCGATTCTATCGGGCAGGCCAAAGCTCATAGTCTTTCTCCCCTATCGAGCATTTTCATGACCGGATACAGAGAACTGGACGAACTGAGGCAAGCCAGGAATCAGGGAGGTCAGTTGCAGGCGAGCCGGCAGCCGCTGGCCACCGAAGACTTTGATGTGATTGAGATGGCTATGGAGAAGACTCTCAACGAGGAGATCGGTGTGCTCGAACAGCGAGTGATTTTTCTGGCCACCACGGCCAGCGCTGCGCCGTTTATGGGTTTGTTGGGAACGGTGGTCGGTATCATGGATTCGTTTTGGTCCATCGGCGAGATCGGCTCGGCTTCGCTTGCGGTGGTGGCGCCCGGAATTGCCGAAGCCCTTCTGGCCACTATCGTAGGATTGGGAGCGGCTATCCCGGCTGTGATTGCCTACAACTGGGCCAATAATAGGATCAAATTCCAGAACAAGTACGCCGATAGTTTCATCCTGGCCTTCATGGTACGCGCTCGCAAGGAGGAACCCTGATGCGACGTCGCCAACGCACCTACGGCGCGGTAGCCGAAATCAACATCGCCAATCTGGTCGATGTCGTGTTGGTGCTGTTGATAATTTTCATGATTTCGGCTCCGCTGTTGCAGTCAGGGATTGAGATCAATTTGCCGAAAACGAAAACTGCGGCCATAGAAAAGGAAACCCAGGGTGTTGTCATTACCATCGACAGCCTCGGCGGCGTTTTCGTCAACGACCGCTGGGCCTCACCGGGGGACCTGGAAGAAGTGGTCGAACGAGCGATGGAGGACGAAAGTACCTCCTCGGTTTTTATTCGAGGTGACTCGGCCGTTCCGTATGGAACAGCCATTGAAGTGATCGGTCGTCTCAAGGGGATGGGTATCCATTCAATCGGGTTGGTAACCGCCCATAAGGAAGCCGGTCGGCGAGGACGGTAGCAGTATGGCTCGGGACCTTCTGCTTTCAGTTGCTTTACACGTGGGTATCGTGGCTTTTACGCTGCTGGCGTCACCGTTCGAGAGCGAGAGCCAGTTCGATGATCGCGAAGTTATCTCGGTAGACTTGCTCTTTGAAGCCCCGCCGGGCGGGATCGAAGTCCAGGAGGAACCACCCCCGGACCCGGTCACGGTTGCAACGCCCAAAACAGTGGAAGATGAACCTGAGGAGATACCTATCAGTGAACCGGTAACGGACGACGAAGAAGTCATAATCGACGAGGAATCCCAACCCGAGGAGACAGAGACCAAAGAGGAGCCGCCACCTGAGGACCAGACGGTGGTTCAGCCGCCGCCCGCAGACGTAACAGCGGCCAACGAGCCGGCGGTCGCTGAAGGTCCTGCCGAGATACATTCCACCGTTACCGGCAAGGGTACTGTCTTTGCCGGCGCCACCATCAGCAACGCCAACTTCGACTATCCATACTGGTTCACTCAGACCTTCAACAAAATCCTGCGCAATTGGCGCAACCCGGTGGCATCGGATGGTGTGATCGTCTGTGCGATCTATTTTGAAGTCATCAAGTCCGGTCGCGTTATCGTCAAACGCATAGAGACCTCTTCGGGGATCGCGCCATTCGATGCCGCCTGTCTGGCCGCTGTCGACCGCGCCAACCCCTTCCCACCGCTGCCTCGTCAGTTTGCTGATGAGATTATCGGTATAACTCTTCCCTTTAAGTATGATCCAAGCAGGTAAAATGAAACGAATCTTTCTCGCTTTTGCATTTGTCACATGTCTGTCTCTCACCGGTCAGGCACAGGAAAACAAAGTCAGAGAAATCCTCTTCGATACCATTGTCAAGGGCGATGTGCATGCCACTCCCATAGGGGTCGACCAGATGGTGTACGTCGGCACGGAGTACATATCCAAGAGTGATACGACGTTGATGGAGTACGCGACTCGAATCGTGCAGCGTGATCTTGATTTCTACCTTGATTTCGAGCTGATCGAGGTAGACCCTTTCTATATAGAACTCTATGAGATCGTCGAACTCGACCTGTTCGGTTGGCAGCGTTTGGGAGCCGATTATGTGGTGAAACTCGAAGCCGAGTTCCCCGGCGGCATGATGCGCGTGCGATGGAAACTTTTCGACGCCAGGCTGAAACGTCAGATAATACGTGGCACCGTTGATCGCCGCAAGGATGAGTGGCGCACGCTGGGACATGAAGTAGCCAACGATATAGTGACACAAATGACCGGCGATCCAGGTATCTTTTTGACCCGGATGGCCTATGTTAAGAAGAACGGGAATTCCAAAGAGTTGTTTATATCCGACTACGACGGCGCCAACGAAAAGCAGTTGACGGACAATGGCTCGATCAACCTCTCGCCTGTTTTCACACCGAGGGGCGACGCACTGTACTATTGCAGCTACCTCGATGGCGACCCGCACTTGTATCGAATTAATCTTGGCAATCTCCAAGTCACCAAGATAGCCTCTTTCCCCGGCCTTGTGACGGCACCGGCAGTTTCCCCCGACGGAAACAAAATCGCCTGCGTACTCACCAAAGACGGCAACTCCGAAATTTACGTGCTCGACCTGAACGGTAAGATTATCAAGCGTCTTACTCGCCACTGGTCGATAGACACATCCCCCACCTGGTCGCCCGATGGTCGTATGATCGCATTTTCATCGGACCGCTCCGGCGCTCCGCAGATATACCTGATGGACTCCGATGGCCTGAATGTCCGAAGGCTTACTTTTCAAACAGGCTACAACGACTCCCCCATCTGGGCCGAACGCGGTGATCGTATCACTTTTGTGTCTCGGACGCGGTCGGGACGATTCGACCTGGCGTCGATAGATACATCTGGTACGAACTACCGCCTGATGACCGAAGTGGGCATGAATGAGAACCCTCACTTCTCGCCCGACGGAAAACATATTGTCTTTTCGTCTACGCGCCTGGGTCCCCGGGACATTTTCACGATGGACATCACCGGCCGTAACCAACGCCGATTGACTCGATATAAAGGATGCTCGAATCCTGTCTGGGGACCTTTGCCGAATTAGAGGTGAGGGTGTGAAGTGTGGTCATCCCTTGTCTCACCTAAGGCAGTCGAAAGATGAAATGTTGATGAGAGGGCACATGCCTCGACTGCATACTTGAGGAGAAACCATAATGTCGAAATACTACATCCTCGATGTATTTGCCGAGCAGAAGTACTCTGGTAACCAACTAGCCGTGGTTCGCGATGGGCACAAGTACGCCGATGACGAGATGCAGAAGATCGCCCGCGAGTTCAATTTCTCAGAAACTACTTTCATTCTGTCTGAAACCGAGCGAGACGGTGGATATG
The DNA here is from genome assembly GCA_029860345.1 of Candidatus Zixiibacteriota bacterium. Classification (NCBI taxonomy): domain Bacteria; kingdom Pseudomonadati; phylum Candidatus Zixiibacteriota; species Candidatus Zixiibacteriota bacterium. The sequence continues at coordinate 90,892 of JAOUBJ010000014.1, forward strand.
ATGTTCGCATCTTCACTCCAGCGCAAGAGCTCCCCTTCGCGGGACACCCGACACTGGGCACTGCCTACATAATACAGCAGGAAATCATCTCACAAGAGGTGGAAAGGGTCACGCTTAACCTCAAGGCCGGACCGATCCCGGTGGAGTTCAGTTATCGCGACGGAGAGGTCCGGGAGTTGGTCATGAAACAGCTCCAACCTGAGTTCGGCAAGCAAGTCGAACCGGCAGAAGTCGCCGCCATGCTTCAGATAGACCCGAGCGATGTCGATGAGCGCTTTCCTTGTCTTGAGGCCTCCACCGGGATGTACGACTTGATCGTGCCGCTTCGTACTCTTGACGCTCAGAAACGAGTCACGATAGACCTGCCCAAGTACTATGAGCTAATCGAGAACCTTACGGCCAAAGCCATATTGACTTTCTGCCCCGAGACATACAACGCAAACCTGCAGCTGAATGTCCGCATGTTCGCCGACTATTTCGGGGTCCCCGAAGACCCGGCCACGGGCAGCGCCAACGGTTGCCTGGCCGGATATCTGGTTAAGGAAGGGTATTTCGAGTCAGACACTATCGATATCCGCACCGAGCAGGGTCTTCAAATCGGTCGGCCCTCGGTGCTGCATCTGATGGCTGAAAAGACGACGAAAGGTATCGACATTCGGGTCGGCGGAAAGGTGGTCCGTTTTGCCGAAGGAAAGTTGGCTCAGTGACGGGATTCAGGCCGCTGGAATCGCGCAAAAAGGACGTATCTGTCGAAAAAATCCTGTTTTTTTATTGACCGCCTCAGAGTGGCGATATAGATTTCGCAAACTTGGTACGAATGTAGAAGAATGTTTGTATAAAGCGAGGGAATGTTGAGATGAAGAGATTTGCACTGGTTACACTGTTGGGCATGGCCGTTCTATTTGCCATGGGTGGTGTCTGTCCGCCCAAGGAAGTAATCGAACCGCCGCCGGTGATAGACACCACGCCGCCGCCGGACACCACGCCGCCACCACCGCCACCACCACCGCCGCCGCCGCCGCCGACTCTTAAAGAGTCACAGCTTCAGACGGCCTACTTCGACTACGACAAGTCCGACCTGCGCGGCGACGCCAAGTCGGCTCTGGATGTGAACTTTGACCTTATGATGGAATTCACCGACGCCATAATCAAGATCGAAGGTCATTGCGATCAGCGCGGCACGGTTGAGTATAACCAATCGCTGGGCGCCAAACGTGCGCAGTCCGCTATGGATTATCTCATCGGGCGCGGCGTCCCGGCCAACAGACTGTCCACTGTTAGCTACGGCAAAGAACGGCTGGCCGATTCGGGGACTACCGAGGCGGCCTACCAGAAGAACAGGCGCTGCGAGTTCCGCATTATATCGCAGTAGAACAGCGACATGATTGGACGCTCAAAAAACATCATAACCGCCATCCTCACGATGGCGGTTATGTGTATCGGTTGCTGGCTGGGTGGCTGTGCCACTCATCGTCAGGCCCAGGATATTCTGGTGGACACGCGCGCGCTGAAAACCGACAACGCCAAGACGCGGGCGGCGGTTGCCCGTATGGACTCAATCATCGCAACAGGCGCCGAAGCAGACAGCCGCCTGCGAGCGGAGATGCGGACCTCGATCAGCGAATTGCACACCCAGATCGCACGCCTGCTTGAGAACTATAACGATCTTATGGTCAGGTTGAATGAATGCTGCCAGGATAAAATAATCGTATACGATTCACTCAGAGGATCTGTGGAGCCACCGATAACGGATACACCCCCGCGAATTGATTGCAGCAAGACCTACGATGATGCGTTTATTCTTGTTCGGCAACTTGAGTATGACAAAGCGATCAGCGGGTTTCGCGATTTCCTGGAGAACTGCCCACAGCACGACAACGTGCCAAACGCACACTACTGGATCGGCGAGAGCTACTATATGCTGGATAAATTCGCCGAAGCAATCGTGGAGTTTGAACTACTGGCCAAAGACCACAAAAGCTCACCCAATATCGACCGAGCTTTGTACAAACTTGCTCGCTCACATGAAGAACTTGGACACACGGATCAAGCCAAGACCGTCTACCAGCAACTGGTGGATGACTACTCAGGCACCCTGTCGGCCGAGCAAGCGGGCGACCGCCTGAAAGAACTGTAATGTCGTGACACTTGCAACCACCAGACTGAGAATCTCCACCCCGACCGAGCCAATTGTGCCCGGTCGGGGTTTTTACCAACTGGAAGAGGATGCGCTTTATGTGCAGATTGGTATGTTCGATCCTCGGTACCGGTTTTTTTCCTATCTGGAGAGCCAGTCGGTTCAGCTCGAACTCGACCGGCAGGCCCGTTTGATCTTTATCGAAGTGACACAACCGCGCCGACACTGGGAAGTCTCCGATGATTTACAGTTTCCCCAGGCGGCCGAAGTGGCCGATCTTCGCTGGCTTGATTTTCGCGACACCATCCGGGAACCACGGCTGTCCACCAATCACTCGCGATCGCTTCTACATGTTCAGTTCTCCAGCCGGTTGCCCCTGCGAAACTTCTACCTGACCCGGGATGTTATCGCACAGCTGGACGCTTCGGATCGTCTGGCCGCCATCTGGATCAACGATATCGAGGACGATCTGGCCGGCCGTGCGATTGCATCTTTTCGCAAACGCTGTCGCCGTGAGGCGGCATCTTGAGGTTGATTTGGGTGGTCTTGGATGACCCCGCCGTCTACAATCTAAAAAACAAGTCGACTCCTAACGTTGCTTCTCCCGGTTTCTACGCGACAGGTTGTACTCGTCACGCTTGGTTTTGTCTACTGGACAAGGAACAGGCGCGAAGCGCGAAAGGGTGGCTTGCCACCAACCAAGTTGTTGACTGCTAAGGCATCTGCCTCTTTATTGACATCATGCCGGGACCAGACAAGAAAACTATCCAGGAACTCGATCGACTGCGCCAATCCGTCCAGAAGCACGACCGTCTTTACTACATCGAAGACAACCCGACCATCAGTGACGCAGAGTATGACCGACTATTTGACCGCATCCTTGAAATCGAAGAAGCCCATCCCGACCTCGTCACACCCGATTCCCCCAGCCAGAGGATTGGCGCCTCTCCCTCGGAGAAGTTTGCTCAGGCGGAACACCGCGTGCAGATGCTGTCGCTGCAGAAAGTGACCACGGCTGAAGAGTTTGAGGAGTTTGATCGCCGAGTGCGCGACGGTCTGGAAACGGACGGTGAGATCGAGTACATCGTGGAACCGAAACTTGACGGTCTGGCCGTCGAATTGGTCTATGAAAACGGGCTGTTCGTACTGGGTTCCACTCGTGGCGACGGCAGGAGCGGCGAAAACATCACACCCAACCTGAGGACCCTGCCAACCATCCCGCTGAGGCTGTCCAGTGAGTCGGCTGAACGGTATCCGAGACTGGAAGTGCGTGGTGAAGTCATCATGCGAAAATCGGAATTCGAGCACCTTAACGACACCCTGTCGACAAACGATCAACCCGTCCTGGCCAATCCTCGCAATGCTGCAGCCGGATCGCTGAGACAGCTTGACTCAAAGATCACCGCATCCAGGCCGCTATTGTTTTACGCCTACGGTATCTCCGACACCAACCTGAAGTCGCTCGATAAACAGCACGCCGTTATGGACCTTCTGTATAAAGAGGGTTTCCTGATCAACGATCAGATCAAGCCCGCCACAGGGACTCACAAAGTTACTCAGGCTTTCAATATGCTCGCAGCGGCACGCGACCAATTGGACTACGAGATCGACGGCATGGTTGTCAAAGTCGACAGTTTTGCCGACCAGGAAATCCTGGGACAGATTTCACGCGCTCCCCGATGGGCGGTGGCCTGGAAGTTCGCCGCCGAAACAGCGCAGACTGTGGTGGAGGACATCGAGTTTTCGGTCGGCCGCACCGGTGTGGTGACGCCAGTGGCAACACTGATAGCGGTAAGAGTCTCAGGGGTCATGGTCACCCATGCATCTTTGCACAACGAAGATGAACTCACTGCCCTCGATGTACGCGTCGGCGACACGGTAACAATCCGAAGGGCAGGCGATGTTATCCCGGAAGTTGTGGAGGTCGATAAAACCAGGCGTCCGCAAGGGACCGAGGCCGTGAAGTTCCCCACCGTGTGCCCCTCATGCAACCAGTCGATCAGTCGCTCCGAGGGTGAAGCGGCCTGGCGTTGCTTGAACACATCCTGCCCGGATCAACTCGAGGGGCGGCTGTTTCACTTTGCCTCCAAGTCCGGCTTCGACATCGAAGGTCTGGGTGGGAAACTGGCCCGTCAATTGATCGCCGAGAAACTGGTGTCCAATCCGGCGGATTTGTTCTTCCTGACCAAAGAGCAGCTTCTTCCACTTGAGCTGATGGCCGACAAGAAAGCTGAGAACTTGCTCACGGCCATTGACCGCGCTCGGAGAACATCCCTTCCACGCCTGATCTATGCATTGGGTATCTCAGGCGTGGGTGAGGCGGCTGCCGCCAGCCTGGCCGCACAGTATGAGTCCTTCCAACGATTGCAGACAACTACGGTCGAACAGTTGGAAAGTGTCGGGGGTATCGGTCCGACTATCGCCGCTGACATTGGTGAGTTTTTTTCGAATCCAACTAATGTTCGAATGATTGATCGGATGCGCGAGGGCGGTGTTGAGTTCCCGACCTGGCAGACCCGAAGTCAACAAGGACCTTTGGCTGGACAGACGTTTGTAATAACCGGCAAGCTAACCAAACCGCGCGGTTTCTACAAAAACCTTATAGTCCAGAACGGTGGCAAGGTAAGTGCCACGGTATCATCGAGCACGAACTTCCTGCTATTCGGAGTCGATGCCGGGTCAAAACTGGCCAAGGCTCGCAAGCTGGGAATTGCGACTATCGACGAAGATGGGTTGGAGCAGCTTCTAAGCGATCAGTGAGCAGCTCTACCCAGCCGGCAGGATTACAGTCCGCCGCGGCGGGCTGCCCTACGAAGCTGCTTCCGGGCATTGGCGGGTTCACGCCGCGGCGCGCAGGTGAAGACGGACCCGCCCTACACACGGTACCCCACCCAGAGGCTTTGCGTCGGGTGGGATCAATAGTAGCTTCTACTTGCCGCCCGTAGTGTTCATGCTTCGACTCCGCATAGCATGAGGTTGGGTGACTGCGGCATGAAGTGAAGGGCTGGCGAAGCCGCAAAAACACGGCTTGACCGTGTCACCCCAGGCTGTCGAGCTTTTTCTGCAACAGCCGCATCTGTTTGGCCAATTTGTCGACCTTGGCCTCGACTTTTTTCATGTCCGACTGTTTTGCCAAATTCAACCTCTTGACCAGACTGGTCACTTCATGCTGCGCCCGTCCAGCTTCCTTGGCCACCCGATCCTTGAGCTTGGAGGTCGATGACTCAGCTTTTTCCAAGAGTTCCATCACCGCCTGTTTGCGGCTGGACTTATCAAGCTCGCCCTTCTTGATGAGATCATCGATGATTTTTTCGGCTTTGGCTCTGGTGACATGAATGGCACCGATCGAGGCCAGAATTGTGTTTTTGAGAATAGACATGGACTTCTCTCCTCCAATCATGATTATTTTTGAAAACAGTTCCTTCGTCTGCTGCTTGTCCGACCACCGCGGGGCCTCGCTGATAATTATACGACCCAGCACCGCCATAGTAATGTCTCGTCCGGAAGAAGTATCCACCACTTTCAGGTCGATACCACTTCGCACCAGATTAGCCAGATCCATCTGAGTGAGGGTGCGACTTTCACTGGTATCGTATAGACGACGATTACTGTATCGTTTGATGACTCTCATGGTTTACTCCTACCCTATTATAGTGCGCTGCACTATAATCGTCAACAAAAAAAAGCGCCCGCCTCAATGTTTCCCGGTTGAGACTAAAACGATATTGACGATTTCCAGGAGTCTTTCACAAGAGAACGGTTTCTTAATGAACATATCACCACCTGAGCGGAATGACCTGCCCATATCGTCGGAACGATCCTTGCCTGTTAGAAAAATGATCGGGGTGTCGGCAAACTGAGGTTCGCCCTTGAGCTGTTGGCAAATATCGTAGCCGTCAACTCCGGGCATCATAATGTCCAGAAGAATCACATCGGGCTTGAAAGCGCGCGCCTTTTGTACGGCATCGTTCGGAGAATTCTCGACGGCCACCTGGTAGCCTGACTCCATAAGAAACGTCTCAACGATTTCGGTGATTTCCGGTTCATCATCGATAACCAGAACGCGGGCGGTATTGATTTTGACCTTCTGAGACAACCGATTATTCCTTTTAGTCAAACCCACCTAAGGTCAGGCTTTTATCCTTCTTGTTATGAATATGTCGGTTGATAGGCGCGAATTCTTAACCCTTGAGGAAGATTAGGCTGTCGCGGACATCATGGTTAGCTTGACCAGGTCCGTTATCTGCCTCCGTTTGAACGGTTTCCGGACAAACGTGGTGGCCCCGTTGGCAAATGCTTTCCCTCCATCTTCTTCAGCCGAGCGACCGGTCAGGAATATCACCGGTACATTTTGCATAGTTGGGTTCTGTTTGATCAATCTGGTGGCGCCGTAGCCATCCAGATCAGGCATGAGTATGTCCATTATGATCAGGTCGGGATGTGTTTTCATTGCGATTTCCACCCCTTCTCGACCCGACCTACCGCAGTGCACCTGATAACCCTCACGTTCCAAGATACTACTGAGAAGACTTACAATTACCTCTTCGTCGTCGACTACCAGAATCGTTCCATTTATGTTGGGTTCAGTGTTGGTCATGAAGCCTCCCTCTCGTATACAGGCACCGCCCGCTTTGCCTTTGCCCCGCTCAATGCTCTTTCAGTAGTACTGTCGGCGTTCCCGGAACGATCTTGAGGAGTGGCTGATACACCCGAGTGGGCGCATCGAGACACGTCCATTCCGATTTTAATTGCAAATGGGCATCCATTCGCCTATTCTGGCCTTAATGAAAGATGTCGATCAGATCCGCTATATAGCCAGAAATCGCAGGGCCAGGCGTGACTACCAGATACTCAGTAGTTTGGAAGCCGGCCTTGAGTTGCACGGCGCCGAGGTGAAGTCCTTGAGGGAAGGCAAGATCAACCTCTCGGACTCATACGCCGTTGTTGAGAGCGGTCAGGTCTACCTGAAGAACCTGCACATTTCGCCGTACAAGATGGCCACTGATACCAGCTACGATCCGCTCAGGCCAAGGCGGCTGTTGTTGCACAAAAGGGAAATCCGCAAACTGTTTGTCCAGACCGAACAGAAAGGACATACCCTGATCCCCTTGTCCATTTACTTCAAAGGAAATCTGGCAAAAGTTGAACTGGCCCTGGCCACCGGGCGTAAGAAATATGACAAGCGCCAGGTCATCAGCGAGGCTGAGGCGAACAGAAAAATCAGCCAGGCCCTCAAAAAGGATTTTTGATGTTCCGTCGTTACCTAAGGGTCATCTGCCTGCTCATGCTGCCGGCTCTTTCGGCCGACTCATACGCCGCCGAGACGGTGGAAGTTGTTTTTGCCGGCGGCAAACAGGACATCTCAGCCTATCACCAGGACCGCATCACCTATCTATCTTTTTCAGAGTTGGCTGAGATACTTGGCGGCACGCTCGACTGGGAGACAGTCGGTCATCAGATCACTTACACCGACGGCGCCAACCGATTCGACTTTGTGCTGGGTTCTCCATTTTTCAAACTCAACGATCACACCTACAACATGACTTTTGAAGCCCGGCTCAAAGATGGACGTCTCTACCTCCCGGCCGAGACCTTTGTGAGTTTTCTAAACGGCGCTGTTCCACAGTCGTTGTCGTTCGACAGTAAGCTCAGGCTTCTGCGCATGGATTCCGAGTATTTCAACGTCACCGACCTGGAAGTGTCGCGCAAAGCCAACGGACTGTTGGTTGAACTGATGCTCACCGGAGCACTGGCCTATGAGGTCTATGTAACCGAAGGCAACTGGCTTAATATATCCATCACCGAAGGGCGCATCAACCAGCCGAAACTGGCCTCACGCAAAGACTCTCGCTACATGTACAAGCTCACGACTCATCAGGCCGCCGGTTCCGGCCAGGTATCGATGAGGCTTAAAGTACGAACGGATAAGTTGCATCACAAGATGGCCTACAATCCACCGCGTATTCAGATATCAATCGCCGATGCCGGCTTTGTCATTGATTCGTCGGCGGCGCCGATTGTCGGGCCGGACGACAAAGTTGACGTTATCGTTATCGATGCCGGTCATGGCGGCAGCGACTACGGCGCCATCGGTCCCGGTAAGACTCGGGAGAAGGACGTTGTGCTGAACATAGCGCGCGAACTGGCCAAACTGATCCGCAAAGAAAAACTGTTCAAGGTCGTCATGACCCGCGATGGTGACCGCACCGTGACGCTCGATAAACGGGCCGACATCGCCAACTCCGCCGGTGCCGACTTGTTCATCTCCATTCACGCCAACGCCTCGGTGAAAAAGCGGGCGCGTGGTTGGAACGTCTTCTTTCTGGCGCCGGCCAAGAACGATTCGGCTCGGTCGGTGGCTCAGTTTGAAAACAGCTTCTTCCTGAAAGAGCGGTCGGCGCTGGATGCACACCGCGACGAAGAGGAAACAGAATCCGATCAGTATGGACTGGACAACCCGATCCTGAGCATCCTCAACGAGATGATTATGACCGAGTTTCAGGCCGAGTCGTATGATCTGGCTTTGATGCTCGGCCGGGAGTTTCGCAACAGCTTGAATATCCCCTCGCGCGGCGTCGATCAAGCCGGGTTTTTCGTGCTCAACAAAGTCTTCACCCCATCGGTACTGATCGAGACCGGTTTTATCTCCAATAAGAAAGAAGAGAAGACGCTTAAGAGCAAAAAGTATCACCGACAGGTGGCCCAGGCCGTTTACAAGGCAATCAAGAAGTTCAAAGTCAAGTACGAACAAAAAAGCAAAGACAAAGCCGGATGACAAACCCATCGTCAACGAGTAATAACGCACCCATCGGCGTTTTCGATAGCGGCGTAGGCGGCCTGACCGTTGCCCGCCAATTGTACAAACTGTTGCCGCACGAAGATGTGGTCTATTTCGGTGATGTCGGTCGCACGCCGTATGGAGGGCGTTCCAAAGAGATCATCAGGCAGTTCACGCTGCAGGATGTTGCCTTTCTGATCGAACACGATGTCAAGCTGATCATCTGCGCCTGCAACTCAGCTTCGTCGGTGGCCCTTGGTGAAGTGGCCAAAGAACACGAAGTCGGTATGCTGGGCGTTATCGAACCGGGTGCGCAAGCGGCGGTAGCGCGGACAACCAACGGTCGGGTCGGTGTCATCGGCACCAACGCCACTATTGGTTCCAACGCTTATGCCTCGACAATCCATCGGATCGATCCGAAGATCAAAGTCTTTTCGCTGGCTTGTCCGTTGTTCGTGCCGTTGGCCGAAGAAGGATACCTCGATAAGGATGCTACCTATCTGATCGCGCGTGACTACCTGCAAACGATGCATGATGTCGACATTGACACTTTGGTGCTCGGTTGCACGCACTACCCGTTGTTGAGACAAGTGATCGCGGACGTCATGGGTGACAAAGTGACGTTGATTGACTCAGGCGAAGAAACGGCGCGGGTTGCTTTTTCCACCCTCACCGACAGGGGTCTGCTGCGTACTGATGAACAAGATGCGTCCGCGGGCACAAGACAGTATTTTGTCAGTGACGTGCCGGAGAAGTTCGGCAATGTTGCCGGTAAATTCCTCGGTGAACCGATCGACAAGATCACGCGGGTGGATATCAGTGGGTATTAGCAGGCGCGGTGGCATGTCACTTTTTGACCCTTCGCGCTTTTCAAGTTCTCGTAGGTCGAAACCCCTGGACCGAAGGTCTGCCGAAGGCAGGTTTCGACAGTTTACTATAGATCGAGGATGGATTCCCGCCTTCGCGGGAATGACAGAGTGGGGACGGGAATGACAGAGTGGGGACGGGAATGACAGAGTGGGGACGGGAATGACAGAGTGGGGACGGGAATGACAGAGTGGGGACGGGAATGACAGAGTGGGAGCGGGAATGACAGTGGATGCATGTGAGAGATGCGCGAAACGCATAAGACCCATTTATGGGCAGGCTCACCTGTGCAATTAGTCCTGGCAACTAACAACCAAGACAAGGTCCGGGAGATCAAGCAGTTGCTTAACGATCTTCCGGTGACGATACTCACTGCTGACGACTTCCAAGACTTTCCAGATATCGAAGAAACCGGCAGTACACTCGAAGAGAACGCTCGTCTCAAGGCCAACGGTATCGCAAAGTTTACCGGGCAGGCCGCACTGGCCGATGACAGCGGACTCGAAGTCGATGCCTTAGACGGTGCGCCGGGTGTTTACTCATCGCGCTACGCCGGGGTGAACGTCACCTACGACGACAACAACCAGAAGCTGCTAAAGCAGCTCCATGGTGTTTCGCAAAAGCAGCGGAGCGCCAGGTTCCGCTGTGTGATTGCGATTGACTGGGGCGACGGCACCACCGATACCTGCGAGGGGGCGTGCGAGGGGTTCATCGCCGAAGATGTGATCGGGCATGAAGGGTTCGGCTACGATCCGGTTTTTTACTACCCGCCCGCCGATAAACGATTCTCCGAGATGACAACAGCCGAGAAGAACGAGGTATCACACCGCGGCCTGGCCCTGGAAGCAGCGAAGGGGCTGATCCTCCAACGATTATCGAGGTCCCCAGACTGAGTAACTGTCGAAGTTCACCCTTCGACTGCGCTCAGGATGACATGAGTAGCGCGCGTAGCGCGAAGAAGTGATTTATCACCCTTCGACTCCGCTCAGGACGACATGAGTAGTGCGCGAAGCGCGAAGAAGTGATTTATCACCCTTCGACTGCGCTCAGGATGACATGAGTAGTGCGCGTAGCGCGAAGAAGTGATTTATCGCCCTTCGACTCCGCTCAGGACGACATGAGTAACGCGCGAAGCGCGAAGAAGTGATTTATCACCCTTCGACTGCGCTCAGGATGACATGAGTAACGCGCGAAGCGCGAAGAAGTGATTTATCACCCTTCGACTCCGCTCAGGACGACATGAGTAACGCGCGAAGCGCGAAGAAGTGATTTATCACCGCCCGGTTACAACGTTGACGAGCCGTTGAACGTTTTGTATCATGGGTGCGTTGGTCGAGCAAAAACTACGTGGAGGATATACAGCGATGAAAAAGTGCCTCATTACTGTCTTGCTAATATCAGCAGCAATCTCATCGGCGGCTCAGGCTGAAGGGAAATTCAAAATCGAAGCTTCTCCGGTGCTGCTATTCAATACCGGCAAAACGGATTATACGATCCAATTCGTGGGCCTGGCCATTGACCAGGACGGTGACACCGTTCTGCTGGGCGGCCGCAGTCAATTGGAGTTTCCGGTAGATATGACCCTTACCGGATTCGACATTGTGGCCGAAACCAAGACTTCGTCCGGAAAAACGCTAACGTTTAACGGCAGCGCCATTATGAGCGTAACCGACCCCAGCACCAAAATGGAGGATCACGACTGGTGGTTTGATCCCTTGGGTACAGAAAGTTTCAAATGGAGTTGGACGGAGTCGCGGACAAAAACGAATTACCTGCTTTTGAAACTGGAAGCGGCAATGTCGATCTTGCAGCGACCAAAAGTGCAACTGGCTGCGATGGCCGGGTTTCATTATAATCGAATTGAGTTTGACGTGATGGGCTACGATGGCTGGCAGGTGCGTAATGACGGCCTGGCCCATGATGTCTCAAAAAGCTCGAATGTGAAAGTGGGTTATTACAAGGCGACCTATAAACTGCCTCAAGTGGGTATGCGGTTGAATGTGATTCCGAGTTGGCAACTATCGATGGGAACTCAGCTGGCATTGGGACGACTGATGGCCTCCGATCTTGACGACCATGTGTTGCGCGGTAAGACGGCTGAAGCCTCCACCACCGGCTGGGCTTTTCTTGCGCAGGCCAAGGCGCGCTTGCTGCTGACTCAGCATGGCTCGGTGCGGCCGTTCTTTTCGGGACAATTCGAGTATGTCAAGCACAGCGCTTCGGGCTCTCAGACGCAGACATGGTATCGTGACGAAATCTATTACGACCCGGATACCGGCGAAGAACAGATTGTCCGCGCCGGCACGACTTACCCGGGAATCGATTACGAGACCAGCACCCACCAGTTGCGGTTTGGATTTGGTTTCGGAGTGGCGTTCTGATTGGACACCTTGCAGAATTGACATTTTCGATTCAACATTAAACAGTTTCGCAACTGGTCCGTCTACCCTATAGCTACCCAGCCTCAGGGAGCGAAATGACATTCGACGATACGGTGAGCACGGACACCTTATCGTCGTTCTAACTCTCGACAATTTGACAAAACACTGTTTTGCCCTATATTATGAGCGTTCTCGCTGGACTAGTTAGTTCGCACGAATCAAGGTCGGAGGAGGAGACATGAGGGTCTGTAAGGTAATCTCGACAACGTTGCTACTGGTGCTGGTTTTCGGCACTTTAGAAGAACTCGGGGCGCGCACGGCTGCCGATGACGGTGGAACGGCCAATAAGGCACCAGCCGTGACACCTCATTACAATATAGCGGCCCACCGGGTGGGCAAGATCGGCCTGGCCGTGAACAACGCCGGAACCCTGGGTAAGGGTTTCTACAATGCTGTTCAGACAGACTTTTTTACCGGTGATCCGATTTTCCACTCCTGTGAGTATCCACGAGGCTCGGGCGCGGAGTATCTATTTGCCGGAGCCTTATGGATAGGCTCCACACGCGGTCACGATACTCTTGTTTCTGTCGGAGCCGATGGCTGGCGCCCGGGTCGGGAAATGTCTCCCGACGAGATACCGTTTGGCGGCATGGTCAAACGATCAACCTTTGATCCGGACAGCCCTTTATACATAGATGCAGTGTCACAGGAAGATTACATCGGTGTGTACATGGATACTTTTACCGACGGCGTTCCAGCCGACTGGAGCGGCCGGCCTCATGTGCCACTGGATATCCAGGTAACCCAGACTTCCTACGCCTGGACACATCCGTGGACGGAGGACTTCGTCCTGATGAATTTCGAAGTGGAGAATATTGGGGCGGAACAACTGAGCCAAGTCTACCTGGGGATATATGTCGACGCCGACATCTGTCGGGACTGCAGCCATACCGCCGGTTATGCCGATGACCTGAGTGGCTTCCTCCAGACCTACCCAACTCAACAGGGCAGCTGTGAGTTTATCGACACGGTCAATATCGCCTGGAGCGCCGACAACGACGGCGACTTCTTCAGTCCCGTGCCGGCGCCGCATGTAACCGGACTGGCGCCGCTGGGTGTGCCGGCGGATGACATGCAGTACAGTTTCAATTGGTGGGCTAGCAATGGGAACGGAGCGCTCGACTTCGGCCCACGACTCAGAGGAACGACGGAGGACCCTTTTCGTGATTTCGGAACCGGTGGTCTCGGGACACCCGAAGGTGATCACAATAAGCACTATATTATGAGTCACCCGGAATTTGATTACGATCAGGCGTTCACCGCTACGATTCCGGAAAGCGATCCAAACTGGCTGTATCCTAATCAGGCTGTCGCCGACGATTTCGCCGATGGTTTTGACACTCGCTATCTATTGTCGTTCGGTCCCTGGGACATTCAGCCGGGCCAGACTTTGCCGGTGACAGTGGCCTATGTGGCAGGCGAAAACTTCCATACGAGCGCCGGAAACATTGCGAATCTGCCGGATAATCCGGATGCGTACTACAGCAATCTTGACTTTTCCGATCTGGCCCACAATGCCCGGTGGGCCGACTGGGTTTATGACAATCCCGGTGTCGACACCGATGGGGACGGCTACTTTGGCAAGTTTCGTGTCTGCTGCTCAGACTCGACTCCCCACACCCACCCTGGAACGGGCGAAGTCGAGTGGGAGTATTTAGAGTGCGATACCGTTTTCTATGAAGGGGACGGCGTCCCGGATTTCTCAGCCACACTAAGTTCGGACGGGCAGGACATGGTTTGGGTTGCCCCGAAGGACGAGGCCCTTTGGGTCCGATGGAATGGTGTGCAAGCTGAGACTCAGGCGGATCTGCTGACCGGTCAGGTCGACTTTGAAGGTTACCGTGTCTACCTCTCCCCCGACGGCACGCCAGGGTCATATACTGAAGTAGAATCATACGATATCAATGACTATCTAAAGTATGTCTTTAACTTCGATTTGGAAGCCTGGGAACTCCGGGATTATCCGATGACGCTTGAGGAGTTGCGATGTCTTTACGGCGAGGGGTGTGACGATGAGACATTCGACCCCAACGATTACATTTATGGCGGTCCGTTTATCCATCCCGACTTCCCTGATTCAGCTTTTCACTTTGAGCCGTTTGATTTGAACAAAAGCCAACTCGGCGTTAATACTCTGATTGTGAAACGTTTCCCCGGTCAGCCGTACCCCAGTAACCTCGATCCTGATCTTGTCGACCCATCGGAACTCACGCCGGACGGATACCTGAAGTACTTCGAGTACGAGATGATTATCGACAACCTCTTGCCCGATCAGTGCTATTGGGTGAACGTAACCAGAACCGACTACGGTGCGCCCCAGTTCGGCCTTCCGGGTGACGAATCAGATTTGTATGAAACGGAATTGAAGGGTTGCCCCACACTCAATCCATACGCCTTCGACTGCGACCAGGGTTGGAACATGGTGTCGGCTCCTTTAGATTTGGGTGCGCAACTGCCATCCGAAGTATACGGAGATGATTTCCCATACTGGCAGCTCTATGGTTGGAATGGCAATTCATATTATAGCCCCACTCATTTGAATGGATGCGACGAAGGATACTGGCTGCTGGCTCCGGAGACTGACAGAGTAGATTATGAAGGTATAGACTGTTCACCTGGCTTGACATCATACTGCACGAATCCCCATCTCGGCTGGAATATGATCGGCTCACCGTTTCTGAACTTTGCCTATCTTCCGGACGCTGAGTTCTCAATAGCCGAGGCGCCTGGTGTCTCACGCTCATACAACTACGCGGTTTCAAACGGCTGGATTCTGGGCCAGCTTATGGTTTGGAACGGTAGCGGATACGACATGGACTGGGCCGTGAATGGCGGCGACGCTGCCTGGTTGGCGGTTCTGGTGGAGGGATTGGAAATCTGTTGGTATCCGGAACCACCAGCTCCGGAACGTGAACCTATGACCGACCTGTTCGCGGCATCAGGCGACCAGAAAGTGACGATCAGTTTAGAGGGCATTTCGCCAGCTATCCAAATCGGGGTACACAGTGAGGCCACCAGCGACTTCGACCCGAGGTTCGATCTGCCCAGCCCTCCGCCCGCGCCCGGAGCTTCCACGGGTCTCGTGATAGTGGCGGAACAAGAGCCGATGTGGAACCGACTCCGGATAGATATGAGGTCGTTTGAGGACGAACTAATATGGCATCTGAGGGTACAAGGGGATGAAAGTACAGCAGTGGAGTTCGCTAATATATCAGCACTTACACAACATGGTTACAGTATCACTTTAGTCAACAGCCAGGGTCGAAGCATACGTACTCTTGACGATGACAGCACGGTTAAGCTCGAACCGGGCGAATACTCTGTGGTTGCGAACCGAGACGGCGCAAGTATCGCCGAAATCCCGTCAGATTACATGCTGGCCGACAATTACCCCAATCCGTTCAACCCGGCCACAACTATCGCCTACGGACTGCCGCAACCGGGTCAGGTTCGGCTGGCTGTGTACAACCTGTTGGGACAACGAGTTGCCACCTTGGTAGAGGGATTCCGGCGGGCCGGATGGCATGAGGTCACCTGGAACGGACGCAGTGACCGGGGGTCGGAGGTATCATCGGGCGTCTACTTCTACCGATTGGAATCGGGTCGATTTGTACAGAGTCGCAAAATGTTGTTGATAAAATGAACAGGGCCTTATCAGTCGCTTATTCTGTTGCGAGAGGACAGGTTATGAACTCGGTTAGGTGTCCGGACGGTCTCGAAGTCGGCCTTGGGCGGCTCAGAAGCCTGTTGGGCCGCCCGTTTGGGCCGTTTGGCCTTGACAATTGTGAGTGCAACCCTATATTGTCCTGCGAAGAGCGGCCTATCGGCTTTTAGCCGCTGGGCCTTGGTCCTCGTTTTACTGTTGTTGGTCTAACTTAGCTGGCTGTGCTGAAATACATTAACTGATCTGACTTGTTCAGAGGGAAATGAATTGATCGCAGCTATTGCCAAACGTAAACAGTTCCCGGAGACACCAGAACTATCGTTAGTTCTCTCAGGGATGGGCCCTTATCGGCCGGTTTCGGCAGTTTATGGCGATTTGCCGTCCGGCCCCAATACTACGCCCGCCGGGAGGAATTCGGTGAGGTCGCCTTTGTTGTGTCTGACAGATAGGTCGGATAGTCCGCTGTCGTTTGAAGGTTGGAACTACGAGATGGAAAGCCCCCCGGGCTGTTTCTTTGATTTGCAAATACAATCAGAATTTCTAACAACTTATTCACGGAGGTTTTACGGATGAAGCTACGCTTTTTCGTTCTCCTGTCGATCATGGTTTTCGGAGTCTGTGGTCTGGCCGGCGCACAGTCATTGTCGCTGGACCACACCGACGGCCTGCTCGACGCCGACCACCTGAACACTGGTGTGCCGGTAACTTTCTATCTTCGCCTCACCGGTGATGGGGACTCCCACGGTGGCGCCACGAATGGCTTCCGCGCCTACTCAGACGACGGTGCTACCTGGAACCCAATGGTGGGCGACACTCTGGGACCGTTGGGCAAAGCCCAATTTGACGGTGGCTTCTTCATCAGCCCCTTCAGTGTCACCGGAGAAGGCGCCGACACGATCGGTTTCGGTGGCTTTAGGTTCTTTGGACCGGGACTGGCCGCCGGTTTTGACGATGTTGTTTATTCGCTCGACATCGGCCCCATTCCTGAATCCTCAATCGGCAAACAGATTTGTCTTGATTCATCGTTCTACCCACCCAGCGGGGTGTGGAAATGGGCTGGTCCCGATGTATTCCCGGGATGGGATGGTCCTCATTGTTTCACCGTAGGACCGCCGGCTGCTTGTGCTGTTGCCGTAACCTCACCCGCAGGTGGCGAGTCCTGGACGTCCGGGACGATGCATAATATCACCTACACCACGACCGATTGTGCCGAATGCAATACTGTCGATATCTCGTATTCGGTCGATGGTGGCGCCTTCACTGCCATATCCACCGGTTCCACCAACACCGGTACTTTCAGCTGGACGGTGCCTGATGTCGAGTCAGGCAACGTGGTGGTGCGGGTCTGTTGCACCGGTACATCCGATTGTGCCACGAGTAACCCATTCACAATCGAAGCACCCGCCGAACCGGTGATCGTATCCGTTGATCCGAACACGGCGGCACAGTGCGATGAGGGTCTGGTCGTAACAATTACCGGCGCGAATACCGATTGGCAATCGGTGCAGGGTTCTGAAGTCACGAATCCCGATGTATTCCTGACGCACTCAAGCGGTTCTCCGACTATTGCCGCCAGCAGTGTGCAGGTGATCAGCACCACCTCGGTGCAGGCTACTTTCAACTTTGCCCACGACGCTGCGACCGGCTTGTACGACGTTACCGTCGACTCCCCGACCGCTCCTCCGGATATGCTGCCGGACGGATTCACAGTCACCGCGGCGGCGGCTTCGGCCATCGTGCTTTCGACCAACCTGATGGAGTTTGACGCTGATGAATGTGCTCCGGACCTCGGCCCGAAGAGCTTCAATGTCAGTTCCGAAAGCTGCGCGCATGATATTAGTGTCAGCGCCAACGTTCCGTGGCTTGATATGCCGGTACTCGATGGCACGACGCCGATTGATATCCCGTTATCCGTCAACGAGAGTCTCATGCCCGGTCCGGGTACTCACTCAGGCTGGGTCACAGTGACGGCTGATGGTGCTACCAACTCGGGTCAGATAGTGACTGTCACCTTGGTAGTTCCGGATGTGCCCGCTCCCGGCGGTCCGTCCCTTGATGCTGTCCTGTGGGTGACCGATGGTGGTTCGGTCAGCGACCAGAGTACTGCTTTTGGTCTTAGTGATCAGGCCACCGATTGCTACGATGCCGGCATAGATGAATTTGAGCCGCCGGCTCCTCCGGGCGACTATATTCGCGCTTATTTCGATCATCCGGAATGGGGTGAACTCCAGAGTGAGTTCAACATGGATATCCGGTCTCCCTTCAGCACTCTCTGCAAGGAGTTCGGATTGACGATTGAGTCGAATGCTCAGGGACTGTTCACGATCGTTCTTCCGAGCCAATTCCTGGTCAACCCGGGTTGCTACAAAATCTCGCTGCTGGATGAATCCGGCAACGTGCTTGTAGACAACTTTGAAACCATGGACTGGTCCTACTCGCACACGTCTTTCAGTCACAATTTTACCATCCGCGTTTGTGCCGGTGGCGGCGGATTGGCTCCGTCGATCACCTGTCCCGACGGTCCGGTGGATGCCTTCATCTGCGGCCAGGGTCAGGTCTGTATTGACCTGCCGATAGACAATGCTGATGAGGTTACCTCGAGCGGCGGCGGCGCCTGGGCTGATGGTCAACTCTGCTTCACGGCCACCGAACCGGGTGAATATGTCTTTGGCGTGAACGCCACCAACTCCTGCGGCGACGATTTCTGTTCTGTCGTGGTGAACGTGTCCATGGGTTCGGACCCGGTTATCGAGTGTCCGCAGGTCGAACTGGCCGCCGAACGTTGCGGTCCGGGTGAAGTTTGTGTACCGCTGGTCATCGCCGGTGCTGATGATGTGGTGGTCGAAGGTGCCACTTGGGCCGACGGACAGCTTTGTTTCAACGCTGAAGCCAGTGGTCTGGTTAACTTCAATGTCACTGCAACCAACGGCTGCGGCGAGGCTATCTGCGATCTGTCCGTCAATGTTACGATCAAAGACGTTCCGGAAATCGCTTGTCCCGACGTACCGATTACTGCGACCCAGACCCAAGGTAATATCTGTGTCGATCTGGACATTCAGGGAGCAGTTTCGGTCAACGTTGACTCTCCTAATCTGCCGGCAACCTGGGCCGATGGAGAGCTTTGTTTCGACGGAAGCCAAATCGGTGAATTCACGGTTGTCGTTACCGCCACCAACGAGTGTGGCGAATCTAGTTGCACCGTGTTGATCAACATTGCGGATTGCCCGCTGCCGGTTGTTGACTGCCCGAGCGGTCCCATTCAACTCGAAATGTGTGAACTCGGCGCGATTACCGTTACCATCGGTGTCACCAATGCCGACCAGGTGACGGTTTCAGAGGGAAGCTACGGCAACGGTGTTTTCACTTTCCTGCCTGATAGCTTCGGTCCACACGAGATTACACTGACCGCTACCAACGCTTGTGGTGCGACTGAGTGTAGCTTCGTTGTCGAAGTCAATCAGCCGCCGGCAGTCGTCATGACCTGCCCACCGGCTGAGAACTTCGCTACTCTGTGTGAGCCGGCCGAGCTTTGTCTGGACCTGCCCATCGAGAACGCCGATGAAGTTGTCGTCGACGGCGGCGCAACCTGGGCTGATGGTCAGCTCTGCTTCTTGGCCGAGCCCGGCACAACCTACAACTTCACTGTTACCGCTTCCAACACCTGCGGAAGTGAAACTTGTGTTATCGATTACGGTGTCGACTCCTACGACGCTCCTGTAGCCTGTTTCACTGCCGATCCGATGGAAGGCACGGTGCCGCTTGAAGTGACATTCTCGAACTGTTCCAGCGACGACACCGACGAAGCGACTTATAGTTGGGACTTCGGTGATGGAAACACCAGTGTCGAGACAAGCCCGATGCACATTTATGAGTCCATCGGTTGCTTTGACGTCACTTTGGTGATGACCGATGGTTGCGGTCGCCAATCAACAGCGACAGAGACCATCTGTGTGACCGACGACCAGGTTGTCACCCCGACTGATCGCTGGATCAATATCTATTGCCCCGAGCCGATGCTCGAAGGTGTACCGTTGAGTCCCGGTGACATTATCACCGTCTACGATCCCGACGGTGTCCTGTGCGGCATGGGCGAAGTTCAGCCCGACGGTTCGTATGGCATGATTCTGATCTATGCCGACGACATCTACACCGCCGACGTCGATGAAGGCGCCGACCCCGGTGACCTGATGTGGATCCATATCAACGGTGTTGCCGTTGATCCCGACTCTCCACTCATCTGGACTGAGAACGGCGCTGTCTTCATGGTGTGTGACTTCACTATCGTGCCGGACGAAACCTGCATCGCTTTCGATCTGGATGCCGGCTGGCATCTGATCTCATGGAACGTCGCTTACTCTGACGATATCGGCAATGCTATCGCCGACATCTCTGAGTGTGTCGACGTGGTGCTTGGCTTCGATCGCGGTGGTCTAACCTATGATCCTGCTCTGCCTGAGTTCTCGACGCTCGGTTCCGTTGACTACCATCACGGCTACTGGCTGCGTGTGAGCTGCCCGGTCAGCTTTGAGATCTGCGGCGGAATCATCAGCCCCAACGAAGCGATTATGGTCTACTCCGGTTGGAACCTGGTCAGCTACTGGCCCGAGGATGTCCTGCCGGTGGATGACGGTTTCGCTTCGCTATTGGCTACCGACAACCTGCTGGTTGCTTACGGCTTTGACGGCGCCGCCGCCGACTATATCCCCGGCGACCCGCTTCACCAGTCACTTGACTACCTGTACCCCGGCTTCGGTTATTGGGTCAAGGTCATCAACGACGATATGCTGGAATACCCCGGCTTCTCCGGTGGTACATTCGCTACCCCGCGTGGTGACAATCGTGGTTCGCTGGCTGCATCGGTTGGTGTGGCTCCGTCACGCAACTGGATGTCGGTCTACGGCGCCAATCTTGAAGTCGACGGCACACCGGTACGCTCAGGCGCTACTGTTGAGGTCTTCACCGAAAAGGGTGTCCTCTGTGGTTCCGGTGTGTACAACGACGGTATCCTGAAGTTTACCTCGATCTATGGTTACGATGCTGAGAACGACCGTTATCCGAAAAACGGCGACCAGCTCAACGTTCGGATCGATGGTGAACGTGTAGCATCCGACCTGACCTACAGCGGCACCGGTACTCGTGTCAGCCTGGGCAGCTTGTCGGCCGACGACCTACTACCGGACAGCTACAGCATGGCTCAGAACTACCCGAACCCGTTCAACCCGGCCACCACGATCAGCTACAACCTGCCGTCCGCCGGTATGGTTGAACTGGCCGTCTACAACGTGCTCGGACAAAAAGTGGCCACGATTGCCAACGGTCACTTCCAAGCCGGTACGCACGAGGCAGTTTGGAACGGTACCGACGAAAGCGGCAGCGCTGTTGGTTCTGGTATCTACTTCTACCGGATCACGACGTCTGACTTTGAGCAGACCAAGAAGATGATCCTGATGAAGTAACGCCCCCACATATGTACTTTACAGGGACAGGCCCTCGCGCCTGTCCCTTTTTTTGGTGATAGATCACTTCTTCGCGCTTCGCGCGCGGCAGCATCGCAGGGATGCTGCCCTACTGGATGCGTTGTGATGGCCGAGCCTTCAGACTCGGTCACATTTGATTTGACAACGGCGGGTGGCACCCTCAAAGTCGCTTTGGGGGTGACTCGCCGCAAGTTGGATTCCCGCCCCAAACAAGGTTTGAGGCGGCCACCCGACGACGCGCACATTTGATTTGACATCGGGTTTTCAGGTCGTATATTCCGCCGTGCAAAAGATTCGGGACTACATCGACCTCCGCCCAATAGCTTTCATCATAGCCTATATAGCTATCGATTTCCAGACCGTCCTGGCTCAGGAGGCTGCAACCGGCGTCTTTCGCACCGAGCGGATCAATGCACTCGTCCTGGTTTTTGTTTTTTCAACGGCTATTCTTCTTTACACCAGTTGGGCCCGAAAGGGTAAACCGCTCTTCCTTCGCAAAATTCCCGGTCTTGATGCCGTCGAAGAAGCGGTAGGCCGGGCTACAGAAATGGGCCGTCCGGTCCTGTTCGTCCCCGGTATCGCCGAACTCGACGAAATCGAGACGATTGCCGGGATTTCGATTCTCGGTCGGGTGGCGCGAATCACCGCCCAGTACGAGACGCCGCTGATGGTTCCGGTGCGCTATCCTCTCGTACTGGCTGCCGGGCAGGAAGTGGTCGAGCAGGCGTATGTTGAGATGGGCAAAAAAGATTTCTACGACAAAGACACCGTGCGCTATGTTGCCGGTGAGCAGTTCGCCTTTACAGCCAATGTTAACGGCTACATGATGCGCGAACGGCCGGCCACCAATATCTACATGGGCGCGTTCTTTGCCGAGTCGCTTTTATTGGCCGAGACCGGCAACGCGGCCGGATCGATTCAGATTGCCGGAACGGCCCGACCGGAACAGTTGCCGTTCTTCATTGCGGCCTGTGACTACACTTTGATGGGCGAAGAACTGTACGCTGCTTCGGCCTACTTATCGAAAGAGCCGGTCATGTTAGGCGGACTCAAGGGTCAGGATTTTGTCAAGATGCTGATTGCATTCGGGATTATCGTCGGCGTTATCTTGGCGTCGCTCGGTTATGGCGCCACCTACTTCAGTTGGTTTGAATCGGTTTAGAGAACGACAGGAATCTTTTAGAGTATGAAAACCACAGTACCAGTTGCAGTAGCATTCTTAGCCGGTTTGGCACTGGTGGTGTCGTTCTTCTTCCGTGAGGGGACCTTTGTAGGGGATATCTCACAAGAGCTGACCATCTGGCTGACAATCGTCGGTGGTTTTACGCTGCTGCTGGGCGTCGTTTCGATCACTCGCGTCAACTGGTCGGCTGTCAAGATGCGCAAAGAGGGCTGGGGCTACAAGCTACTCACTCTGATTTCGATTTTTGCCATGGCCATTCCGGCCATCTTGCCTGAATCCTGGTCGTCACTGTTCGGACGCAACGAAGGGTCCATCTACGATTGGCTTTTTGTCTATCTTGACTCACCCATGATGGCAACGATGTTTGCCACACTTGCTTTCTACATTGCGTCGGCTGCCTATCGCGCTTTCCGCGCCCGAAGCGCCGAGTCGACTATTCTACTGTTGACGGCAACGGTCGTTATGCTGTGGCGGGTGCCGATGGGCGAAGCGTTCCTCAACCTTCTGCCCGGTGACATCCCCGGATTCTTAAATTCTTATGTCATGAACGGCGCCAACCTGGCTGTACAGCGGGGAATTATAATCGGCGCCGCGCTGGGCGCTGCATCTATGTCGCTGCGCATTATTCTGGGAATCGAACGAACTTACATGGGGAAAGGGTAGCCACATGAATTTCTGGGAACGGATGGAGCAAATCGACCGCCGATGGGTCTACCTTATGGTAGGACTGGCTGTTGTTATCCCGTTCGTTATCCCGGCTAATTTCCCGATAAGTATAACCCCGGAAGCACAGATGCTGTACGACGCCGTCGAAGCACTGCCTGACTCCTGCACGGTGATGGTTGTATTCGATTACTATCCGTCTACAATTGCAGAGTGCGAACCGATGGCCCGCTCCGCCCTCCATCACATGTGGCGCAAAGACTGCAAGGTGATCACCCTGTCCAATATTCCTCTCGGTGGCCCATCGATGGCCGAAACCGTGACCCGTGAGATTGCACAAGAGTATGGCAAAGTCTACGGTGAGGATTTTGTCAACCTGGGCTATAAGGCCAACTATGTGGCCGTTCTGTCGGGGATGGGCACTTCGATAGAATCGATTTTCCCGACCGACAACTCCGGCACGCCCTTGCCGGAGATACCTATGATGGACTCGGTTGTGAATTACGAACAAGTGTCCTTTATATTTGAGATCGCCGACAACGCCACGGCTGATTATTGGGTATCGATTGTGAATGCGCAATACGGTGTGCCCATGGGATGCGGTACAACTGCAGTCAGTGCGCCTAAGTACTACGCCTTTGTCGGCTCCGGTCAGTTTGTTGGGCTTCTGGGCGGCATGAAGGGTGCGGCTGAGTATGAAATACTGGTCGACAAGAGAGCAAAAGCAGTCGTCGGCATGGGTGCCCAATCAATGGTGCATCTTTTGATCATTGCCTTGGTAGTGCTGGGCAACGTCAGCTACTTTATTCTCGGCAAACACAAAAGGGGACTCACCTCATGAGTGGCTGGGAGATTTTTGAAATCTGGGTGATTGCCTTTTTCACGCTGTCTTTGTTCAGCTTCATGTACAAGGACAACCCACTTTACAAAGTAGCCGAACACATTTTCGCCGGTCTGTCAGCCGGCTATTATGTCGGTCTTATTTGGGACACGGTGATTGTCACTCAGCTATGGGTCCCGATGGTTGGCGGCAAGTGGCTTTTGATCTTCCCCGGTATTCTGGGCTTTCTTATGTTTGCCCGGTTTTTCCCAAAGTATAGCTGGGTCTCGCGCACCTCGCTGGCCTTTGTTATGGGTGTAACGGCCGGTATCTTTATAGTGTCACAACTTCACGGTCTGGTACTTCCCCAGATGCAGGCAACTATGCAGTCGCTGGGTGGCGGCGGTGGACTTGAGACTGCACTGCTGGCAATTATCGTGGCTGTTGGTGTGATATCGACCCTGATCTACTTCTATTTCTCGAAGGAACATGTGGGGGTGCTGGGTGTCACTGCCAAAGTTGGTATTTGGTTCATAATGATCTCGTTCGGCGCTCACTTCGGCTACACCGTGATGGGGCGTGTCTCGCTCCTGATCGGGCGAGTGCAATTCCTTTCCGAAGACTGGATCGGATCGTTTTCATATCTTTTCTGACCATGCTGTTCGGCAACCGAAAGTCATGGAGGGTTCGACAGTGACAAGATCAATAACAGGGACGGTAGCGGCTATCTTGTGTGTGGCCGTGATCGCCATCCCATTCGGTTGCGGCTACGACAAGGACACCCCGGTCTATGACACGACAACTAACCCCCACGGTCTCCCGGCTCAGGCCTGTGAACTGCTGGACGCGATTGAAGCCGGGCAGTTGGTCAGTTATGATGTAATCACCGAGTCGTTCGGACGCTTGTATCTTGAGAACCAGGAGTTGTTGGAAAACGAACATTGGAAAGAGATCATCACCCGGCTCGGCAGTAAGTTTCACCAACGCGCCGATGAACTTGCCAAGCAGGGTGTCCCGTTTTTTTCGCAGGCGGCCGGATTCTACATTTTGGCCGCTTTCTCGGCGCCGGATGATACGCAACTGGCAAGAAAGGCTGCTCTCTTCACCACCTGGAAAGAAGTAACCGAGCGGGTCGATGCCGGGTACACCTGTTCCCCGCTAAGTAAGCATCTCGCAGATCGGCTGGATTTTGTGCGGCACTTTCTTTTCGGTGATAGTCTTCAGAGAGCGTTTGCCGAACAGTTTTTGGTGCATCAGTTGCTGGACTCCCTGGTTGCGTTGGACGACAATGACGAACCGGCGAGACTTTCCGATCCGGATCGAGCCTTACTGGCCTGGCTGGAAGTCAGCGACAACGATGTAAGCGATCTGATCGGCCGATTTACGGAACCCTCGGTGAACTTGATTGCATATCGAGTGGTTGCTGTGGCGCCGTCGCGATCACGTATCGAACTCTACACGACTGCCGAGAGCGCCATTGCGGACCAATACAGGGTGCAGATTTCATTTGAAAAGCAGGTACCCGATGACCAGGGACAGCTTGAGATGGAGGAAGTTGTGAAGGAATTCGATTTCGCTCCTGCCATCGGCCCATGGAAACCGGGTGGGGTAATTGTGGCAACTACTGTTCTTGCCCATGCCGCGAAGTTGTCCGGGGCGCAGGCTGTGCTGGTGGCAAGCGACGACGAATCATCGGACACACATTCGACGCCCATCGACCTGTCACTCGATGCAGAGATGCCCTGTTCTCATTAGACTTTACTCAGGCAGTCTGAGACCTCCCAATTAGTACTTGTCATATAGACCGCCATTGCCTACCATTGGCTTTCTGAAGTAGCGTGAAAATGAAAGTAATCATACCTGTAGCAGGGGTTGGCCAGAGGCTAAAACCCCACACCGATTCACGACCGAAGCCGCTTCTGGAAGTCGGCGGACGGACGATTCTGGATCATGTTCTCAAGCCGCTTGATGGACTTTCCGTGGATGAAGTGATCTTTGTGATCGGTCATCTCGGTGGACAGATTCGAAGTTACGTAACGGAAAACTACTCGTTCAAAGCGAGTTTTGTCGAGCAGGATCGGTTATTGGGCTTGGGCTACGCCGTGAACATGGGCCTGGAACAAGCGGCTCCAGGCCCGGTATTGATAGTCCTGGGTGATACAATCGTAGATTGTGACCTGGCCGCATTCGTGGCTGCCGGGGAATTCGTTTTGGGTGTCCATGAGGTTACGGACCCGCAGCGCTTCGGTATCGTGGAAATGTCAGGTGGTTTGGTGAAAGCTGTCGAAGAAAAACCTGAGAAACCGAAAACAAATCTGGCCCTGATCGGGTTGTATTACTGTAGCAATTCAGACGTACTGAAAGAGGAACTCAAACGACTCGTGCAGTCCGGCCACACCACCTTCGGTGAAATTCAGTTGACCGATGCCCTGGCATCTATGATAAGCCGGGGGGTCAGATTCGCAACCCACAGCGTGCCCAATTGGTATGACTGC
This sequence comes from Candidatus Zixiibacteriota bacterium, assembly GCA_029860345.1. Lineage (NCBI taxonomy): Bacteria > Pseudomonadati > Candidatus Zixiibacteriota > Candidatus Zixiibacteriota bacterium. Next base: position 117,417 of record JAOUBJ010000014.1, read on the forward strand.
GGGAAGAAAGAAACCTTGCTGGCTACCAACCGGTTTATCCTGGAAAAGTTGGACCAGCCGGAAAGGCCTGCGAAATTCACGGTGCACCCGCCCGTTTTTGTAGACCCCAGCGCGACGGTCGAGAATTCTACGGTGGGGCCGTCTGTGTCTATCGGTGCGGGCGCCAAGGTTGTCGGTTGCACGGTCAGCAACGCGACCATAGGGGCAGGCGCAGTACTTGAAAATGCAGTAATCAAGGATTCCCTGGTTGGGCCGAAGGCAATAGTAAGGAACTTCGAGGGAGTCCTGAACATAGGTGAAAACTCGGAGATTCGCGGCGGGTAGAGACCGTCCGGTAGTACCGCCACATCTCTCAACGATAAGGAGTGTTTTATATGTCCGGGGGAAATTTCCTATTTACATCTGAATCGGTCACGGAAGGCCATCCTGATAAACTGTGTGATCGCATATCCGATGCTGTACTCGATGAGGTCCTCAAGCAGGATCGTCGCGGACGAGTGGCCTGCGAGACATTCGTTACCACCGGTCTGGTGATCGTGGGCGGCGAGATCACCACCAGCGCTTATGTCGACATCCACAACCTGGTGCGGGCAACCGTCAAGGATATCGGCTACACCGACAGTCAGCACGGGTTCGCCTATAATTCCTGCGCTATCCTCAACGCTATCGGCAGCCAGTCGCCCGACATTGCCCAGGGTGTGGACACCGGCGGCGCCGGGGATCAGGGCTTGATGTCGGGATATGCCTGTCGTGAGACAAAGGAACTTATGCCCATGCCTATAATGCTCGCCCATAGACTGACTGAGCAACTGGCCAATGTGCGCAAGAAAAAGACGCTCGGCTATCTCGGTCCGGACGGCAAGTCGCAGGTAACGATTGAATACAAAAACGGCAAACCGGCGCGGGCCGATGCCATCGTGATCTCCACTCAGCATACCGAAGAGATTCTTGATCGGTCCGGCAAGAAAATCACCCGCAAAGCAGCCGACGAGATTATTGCCAAAGTCGTAAAGCCGATCGTGCCGAAGCGGATGATTGACAAGCAAACCAAGTTCTACATCAACCCGACCGGTAAATTCGTGATCGGCGGCCCGCAATCCGACACCGGGATGACCGGACGTAAAATTATCGTGGATACCTACGGCGGGATGGCCAGCCACGGTGGTGGTGCTTTCTCGGGTAAGGACCCCACAAAGGTGGACCGCTCGGCCAGCTACATGGCCCGTTATATTGCCAAGAACGTAGTGGCTTCCGGCCTGGCCGATAAATGTACGCTACAATTGGCTTACGCCATCGGTGTGGCGGAGCCGGTCTCGATGATGGTCTTCACCGATGAAACCTGCAAAGTGCCGGAAGAGCGCATCGTGCAACTGATTCGTAAACACTTCGACCTGACGCCGCGCGGGATTATCAAGGACTTGAAACTGCTGGCCCCGATCTATTCCAAGACGGCGGCTTACGGTCATTTTGGAAGGAATGATAAGGACTTTACCTGGGAGAAAACCGATAAAGCCAAAAGACTGGCGAGGGATGCATAGAATATGGCTGTCAAACACGATATCAAGAACCTCAAGCTGGCCGCGGACGGCAAACAGAAAATCGAATGGGCCGAACACAGCATGCCGGTGCTCCGGCTGATCCGCGAACGATTCACCAAAGAGAAACCGCTAAAAGGTATCAACCTGGCCTGCTGTCTCCATGTCACTACCGAAACGGCCAATCTGATGCGCACGCTCAAGGCCGGTGGCGCCAACGCCGTCTTGTGTGCATCCAACCCGCTGTCGACACAAGACGACACCGCCGCGGCCCTGGTTAAGGAGTATGGTATTTCGGTGTTCGCCATCCACGGCGAGAATAACAAGACCTACTACAAGCATATCCACCAGGCGCTGGATTTCAAACCGCATATCACCATGGACGACGGCGCCGATCTGGTTTCGACCCTGCACCAGGATCGCAAGGAACTCATCCCCACCATTCTTGCCGGAACGGAAGAGACTACCACCGGCGTGATTAGACTGCGGGCGATGGCCAACGACAATGCCCTGAAATTCGCGGTGGTCGCGGTCAACGATTCGAAAACCAAACATTTCTTCGACAATCGTTACGGCACCGGACAGTCGACGGTTGATGGTATCCTTCGCGCCACCAATATGCTGCTGGCCGGGTCTACGGTGGTTGTGGCCGGGTACGGCTGGTGCGGCCGCGGGCTGGCTATTCGCATGAAAGGACTGGGCGCAAATGTGATCGTCACCGAGATCGATCCGGTCAAGGCAATCGAAGCGGCCATGGACGGCTTTACCGTTATGCCCATGGCCAAGGCTGCTCCCCAGGGCGATCTCTTTGTGACGCTCACCGGCGACATTCATGTCGTTCGCCTGGAACACTTCAAAAGAATGAAAGACGGCGCTATCGTGTGCAACTCCGGTCACTTCGATTGCGAACTGGACCTGCCCGCGCTGCGCAAAGCGTCGAAGAAGGCTCGTATCGTTCGTCCCAATGTCGAGGAGTTCACGCTCGGCGGCAAGCGGATCAACATTCTGGCTGAGGGTCGTTTGGTGAACCTGTCGGCCGCCGAGGGTCATCCGGCCACGGTGATGGATATGTCGTTCGCCAATCAGGCGTTGGCCGCCGAGTACGTCGTTAAGAACCACAAGAAGCTCAATCGCCAGGTGTATACGGTACCGGAGAAGATCGATGCGGCTATTGCATCGCTAAAGCTCAAGAGCATGGGTATCTCCATCGACAGGCTGACGGCCGAACAAAAGAAATATCTCGCCTCGTGGGAGATGGGGACGTAGGCAGACGAGTCTCATGCCTATCTGAACCAAGACTATCTCAATGAGATTGTGACAAGCTCTATTCAACCGGCCCCGGTCTTGACAAACCGGGGTCTGTTGTCTATTATATCAACACAAAAGTACACCTAACGAACTGGTACCTATGACTCGCTCACTTGTTTGGTATTCATTTGGAATACTGTTTGCACTCTTCACAGCTTGTGCAGATTTCGAAAAACCCACCACACCTTCGACCGACTTCGACATACAACTGGTAAACCCTGTCGATAGCAGCATTGTGGCCGATTCCCTGGCCCCGCCGGACCCGGCCATGTGGGTTGAATCACGCATTCAAGGGCTGCGGATTCGCTTCAATGGCCAGTTTTCTGAGACGACGCCGGATGCGATCAGCGGGGTGGTGGATTTTGAGGGATACCGTGTCTACCTGGCACGGGACAACGTCAGGAATCGGTATTCTATCATCGCCGGATATGACCTTCATGACTATCACAAATGGGTATGGGCTCAAGACTCGGGTCGATACGTGCTGTTCGACATTCCGTACACAATTGACAGCCTGCGCTGCTTGTATGCTGATTCGTGCGAGGATACCAATTTCTCTCCCCGATCTTATACACGCAGTAGCCCCTACGTTCACCCGGACTTTCCTGATTCATTTTACTGGTTCGAACCGCATGACTTCAATATGTCCGAACTTGGCTCTACCACGCCAATTCGCAAGGCATATCCGGATGAACCCGACCCCTCCACCCTCACGCCCGGCGAGTTGACACCCGAGCGCTTTACCGACGAGGGCTTCTTGAAATACTACGAGTATGAGTTTGACGTCGACAATCTCTATCCCGGGATGATGCACTGGGTCAAGGTGACCGTTTTCGATTTCGGATATGCGCCCCTGGGAATCGATCCGTCGGAAACAGATTTCTGGTCGGGTGCTATCGGAGCGTACTCGCTCCCCCGTCCTTAGAGTAATGCCACTTCTGTGTATATACTGGGAAGGCCTATCCAGGCTTGCGCGCTTTCAACGAGAACATAAGGGGATACATCGGTGGGCCGTCGGCTGGATACCAATAGCGATCTTTTTCGGTCCAGTCAGCTTCGATTGGATAGTAGCTATGATCGTATTCGTCCAAGTGTTCCAGTGTTAGCCCGGCTTTTATGATCGCGTTGACAATCTGTGACAACGGGTGCTGAAACTCGACTCGTTCATCTTTGATGATATACTCGCGGTCACAGTAATCGGGCTCATTGGCGTACCGAATAGGCTCTTTGTGCAGGTACGAGTTCGGCGGAGTTTCCCATAAGCATATTATGGGGTGATCGTCAGCTATGAAGAACTGCCCGCCTGGCTTGAGATAGTGCGCCACAACTTGCGCCCACTTGTACATATCCGATATCCAGCACTGCGTCCCGTATGTCTGAATCACAATATCGAACTTGTCATCGATGACGCCCATGGCATCAAGAACATCGCTACGGAAAAAGCGTCCCCCGAGTCCCGCCAGTCTCTTGAGTTCCTCGGCCCGCTTTACCGACCGATCCGAAATGTCGATGCCCGTGACAATGGCGCCCCGACGCGCCCACGAGAGAGTGTCCAGACCAAACTGACACATGAGATGCAGCAGTTTTTTGCCGGTAACATCGCCCAGCGCTTCAAGCTCCAGCGGCTTTAATGAACAACGCCCGCCAAGGAACTCTTTGCGCTTCTGCGCCGGATGGTCCCAGTGTACTTCGACCATATCGTTCCAGGCCACCCGGTTTTTCTCATGGTCTTTGTTCGGCATTACTTCCTCGCTCTCCACATTGAGATGATTCCTATCAAAAAGAACAAACCGTTGACGCCCCAAACGGCCAGTTCTTTCGGCACCTTCTCGTTGTAACCGGCCGACTGTAAACTGCGAAACATCACAAAGTACACCAGCGACACCAAAGTCCCCAAGGCGAACGATACCGCAATACCACCGCGTCGCGGATTCGATGCAAAGGGGATGCAGATCAATACCACGATACAAGACGACAGCGGAAAGGCCAGTTTCAAATCGAGGTCGATCGATTCGCGCACATAGGGTCCACCGGTGCGTTTCATGAGTTCGATGTACCGTTTCAGTTCGTCGTAACCCATATCTTCAGGCTTGCCGATTCTCTTGGAAAAATCATCCGGGGTTTCCTGGATGTCTTTAAGCTCCAGGCTTGGGAACTCCCGAAAGGTCTCACCGGTGGAATCGAAAGTTCTCACCACGCCGTCGGAAGCCAGCCAGATGGCATCAACATACTCTATGCGGTCGGCGGTCAGTATCTCTTTCAGTTGATTACCTTCGGAGCGATAGACCCTCAGTTCATTCCCTTCGCGCCGTTCGACGTTGAAACTTCCGATAGTATAGAAATACCCTTTGGATATCTGACGGTAGACATTATGCACACGGTCTAAAGACCGTTTGGATTTTTTTTCGATGGTAAACTCTTTTATCTCGAGCCGTTTCTGATTGGCCGGCGGGTACACATATTCGTTGTACCAAAAGTGGGCTCCGGCCAACAGCAATGTCATCAGGAGAATCGGCGCGCTGATCCGGTACAGCGAGAGTCCGGTAGCTTTCATGGCCAGCAGTTCGCGCCGACGGGCCAGAATCGACACCGAAAACAGTACCGCCAACAGAATGAACATCGGGAAGAACGACTTTATGACCCATCCCCCGAAGTACACATAGTATTCCAGTATCTTCAAAAGCGGTACCTGGTGATCGACGAAGTCGCGCAATTCCTCAACGGCATTAATCGAGATGATGGTCAGCCCGATTGCCGCCGTAACCACGAACAAGGCTGCGATGAAGTGCTTGAGAATGTAACGATCGATTCTTCTGACCACACCCACCTCACCGCTTCCTTCGGAAGAAAGCCAGCATCGGTTTCTCGGTCGCTACGATATAGATCAAGTAGATACCGAGTCCACCCATGAGAAAATTGGCAATCCACATCGCCCAAAATGGTGACATCAGGCCGCGGTCGGCCAGGTCTTCTCCACCGATCAGAAAAGCCCAATAGACAATGAAGAGCACAATGGATATCGCGATTGCGACACCCATGCCACCACGTCGAGTAAGGATACCCAGCGGGGCGCCCAAAAGCACGAAAGCCAGCGAAGCAGCCGGGATCGAGTATTTCTTGTAGATTTCGATCTGATATTTGTTGGCGATTTTCTGCTGCGATGCCAGTTGTTGATAGCCGCGGTCTGTCTGCCGTGCCAGAGCGGTAGCGTCACGCCGCACCTGGTCCATGGCCGCCGAATCGCTCAGTGGTTTGGTACTGTCTGAAGGCAAGGTATCGGAAAGCACTGTGCCAATACGTGCATCCAGGGCCGCACGCATCCTCTCTCTGAAGGGACCGGTCGCAGTTATCGCAGCATCTACTCTGGACTGCATGTCGGTGATGGACATTTCGCGATCATTGCGATAATCGGAATCTGTGCGTACTAATTCCGAGCTAACATCCGCCACGTTCTTGACATACCGTTCGAAACTAACGCGGCGGTATTCGTTGGGGTCTTTGGTGTCCAGTGAATGAACCTCGCCATTGTATAGCGTAAAGCGCATGTTTTTTCCATAGTCGGTCATCTCGAGGTATCCGTATTCCGCAACAATTATCTGCGGCTTGGTTTTGTCCCGAGTATCGGTGATGTTGACGGTTTCGACGCGGGAGGTGCTGTGATCGATTTTGTCGATAAGAACCAGATAGCCTGGAATATCGGTTATGAAGACGCCCGACCGAAAAACCAGGGTTGGACGCATGGCGGAGATATCGGCCCAGAGCAGCCGCGACCGTTTGTTCAGATCGGGCAGTATGCGGTCATTAAACTCAATCATGCCGAACATCAAAACAGCGCCGGCTGCCAAAAGCGGCACCAGGATCCGTAGCAAGTTGATACCGGACGCCTTGATAGCGGTTATCTCGAAATCCGAAGTCAGCCGTCCAAAGGCCATGAGAGTAGCCACCAGCACCGACATCGGCACCGACAGCGCCAGCATCCAGGCCAGATTGAGTCCGATGATTTCAAAAACCACCGCCACCGGCAGGTCCTTATCGATCACGTGATCGATAATCTTGGGGACCAGGTCTATGATCAGCAGAAATGTAATCGTGAAGAAGGCCAGGAAAAATGGCGCGAAATGCTCTTTCAGAATGTAGCGTGTCAGTATCTTCATAGGCCAGCCAATATATCGGTTATACAACTCAAGGCAAAGTTTGAATTCCTATTGTGGCGGCCGGGCCGACTTCAGATTCTGGCCCGTCGAGCCCGGCGGCTTTTCCTGTGAGTACAAATAAGAATCGTTTGGACTCGTTGGAGGGATACTGTTTATTGAGATTGTGAGCAGCAAACCGATTACAGAGATGGCCGTCAACGACACGGTGACAGGGTTCTTTGCCGTCCGCAAGAAAGCGGTGCGGGAGTCTGTCCGGGGCGACTTCGTGTCGTTGGAATTGGGCGACCATTCAGGACGTGTCAATGCCGTTTGCTGGGACCCGGATCAGTTTTGTCTGATCGAACTCGAAGCAGGGATGGTGATAAAAGCAAAAGGGGTTGTCGGCGAGTACCGGGACAAGAAGCAGCTCGTATTGTCGCGAATACGCCTGGCCAAAGATGGTGAGTTTCAATTGGAGACCATCCTGCCTCATTCATCGAAGCCGTTGGAAGAACGTCGCGCCCGCATTCTGTCGTTGGCCGAACGCATCGAAAACAGCTATCTCAAAGCACTGGCCGACTCGTTTCTTCATGACGAGAAGTTCCTTGAGAGTTTTATGACATCCCCCGCCGGGAAACTATGGCACCATGCTTTCATTGGTGGCTTGAGTGAACATTCGGCCAATGTTGCTCAGATGGCGATGGAGTTGGGATCGCACTATGGCTTTCTTGACAAGGACCTCCTGCTGTTCGGTGGGCTTTTCCATGATGCCGGCAAGATGGCAAGCTACGCCACCGGCACAATGATCGACTACACCGATGACGGCCGACTGATCGGGCATATCGTTTTGATGGATCAATGGCTATGCGAACGGGCCAAACGCATTGAAGGATTCCCCGACCAACTGCTCACAAAAGTGCGACACATTCTGCTCTCGCACCAGGGGGAGTTCGACACACCGGTGCAGCCGATGGTACCGGAGGCGTTCATCGTTTACTATTGCGACGAAATCGACAGCAAGATGGGTGCCATTGAACGCATACGTTCACGGCACAACGGCGTCGGCTGGTCCGGCTTTGTCAACCTGTTGAGCAGGTATCTTTACTTCGGCGAGAAATCTGAGGAGTGAAGTCCTGGATACCTCTCCCCCAATCCTGAGAACCAAGCACCTCTCGCGCGAAGTGGCTGATGCTCGTGGCAAGTGGCGGGTGGTGGAAGATGTGTCGTTCGCGTTCGAGGCCGGAAGACTCTACTCGATAATCGGTCCATCCGGATCGGGTAAGACATCGCTCTTAAGATTGCTGAATCGTCTGGACGAAGCCAGCGGCGGCAGTGTGGTTTTTGAGGGACGCAATATCCACGAGTGGGAACCCTGGACGTTGCGCCGACAGATCGGTTTCTTGTTTCAAACACCTCATCTTTTTGCGGGCACGGTTGGGGATAGCATTCGGTTTGCCGACGAGCAAATGAGCCCGGAACAGGTCAAGCTGTGCGCCGACCGGGTGCGTTTGCGGCATGATCTGATTGACGCCCCTGTCGACAATCTCTCTCTGGGTGAGCAGCAGCGGGTTGCGCTGGCTCGATTGCTGGCGACCGAACCCAAGGTTGCACTGCTTGACGAACCGACCTCGGCTCTGGACCCGGCCAACACGGAGGCGATTGAGAGACTAATCAGCCACCTCGTATCCGAGCATGGGATCACCGTCATCATGGTCAGCCACTCCCCCCAACAGGTAATGCGTCTGGGCGGCCAGGCGCTCCTGATGACCGAGGGACGCCTGGTGGAACATGGTCCGGCCGGCGATTTGATCAGCAACCCGCAGACCGAGGCGGGCCGACGATATGTGAACGGAGAATTTGCCTGATGGTAACCGGACCCAAAGAAGTCGGCCTGGCGGTGATCATGGTGCTCATAGCCATCGCCGTGGGTCGCTACTGGAAACTCCCGGTATTGAAAGATATGGTTTGGGGGTCGCTACGTGCCTTCGTGCAATTGGTCGCGGTCGGCTATGCAATCAAGTTTATATTCGGCATGGAATCCGTGTGGCTGATGTCGCTCGCTCTTTTGGTCATGACCGTGATCGGCGCGCACGCCGCGGCTGGTCGGGTACAGGGGGTGAAAGGTGCATTTGCAATTAATCTGGTCTCAATTCTTTCCGGTTCCGTAATCACCTTGGCGACAATGTTGATATTCGATATAATCAGGCTGGAGGCGCGTTATGTAATCCCGCTGTCGGGGATGATTATAGGTAATTCTATGAACGCCTCCGCACTGACTATGGACCGGCTGGCCTCGGACATGAGGTCCAACAGATTAGCGGTGGAAACGGCCCTGGCGCTGGGTCGACGTTGGCGTGAAGCATCCCATAAGTACCAGCGGGATGCCGCCCGCACCGGAATGGTGGCAATCCTGAACTTCCTCAAGACGGTCGGGATTGTAGCTCTGCCCGGAGCCATGACCGGGATGATACTGGCCGGCGCCGATCCGGTGGAGGCAGTGTTGCTCCAGGTGATCGTTGCTTACATGCTGCTGGCCGCGACGACTATTACATCGATCATGGCAGTCGAATTGACCGTCCGGACTTTCTTTACCAGATTTCATCAACTGAAGTTGACTCCGTAGCGTTTTACGGCCGGAATAGCGTGCCGTCATATTAACCTTGTCTTTTACCGGAATTGGTGTAAATTGGGCGCTGATCTGACCGAGCAATTCGGTGGGGTCTGAGTCTGCACCGGAGAGGTGGCCGAGTGGTCGAAGGCGCACGCCTGGAAAGTGTGTATAGGTAACCCCTATCCAGGGTTCGAATCCCTGCCTCTCCGCTTATTCTGAGATTCCAACCCTTTGGCCAGTAGGTCAAAGGGTCTGTGGTATGTAGGATACAGAGTTGTGCCGCTACTCTCGTGTCCGTAGCCCCGGCTGAGGGCGGTGATGTTTCAAGGCTGCGGCCTCTGCCTCTCCCCTCTTTGGCCTTAGCGTGTATTATCCGACTAATGTCTTAACGGCGGGGCGACCGTCTCAGCCCGAGTTCTTACCCGAATTCTTAGGTGAGGTCTGTGACGAAGGGTACAGCTATCGCATGATACATGGATGCATCAAAGACACCGGCCACACGCTTTAGAGAACAATCCAGCAAAAAACAGTTGACAACATCGTCACTGCCAGAGGATGGCGGTGAGCGACAGAAAAGCGGAGAATGCGGGTAAAATGGCCCATTTGACGACGTTTAGTGCTTGACAGACTCTCAACGGGATCGTATGCTATTGTGTGCTTATCAAAATAAACTCCCCGGGAGGAGGTCCAATTTGATTCTTACCAAGACCTAGCTTGATGCAATCTGTATGTTGCCGGAGATGGTGGACACTCTTTGCCTAAATCGTAAAGAACCACGACGGCGTTTCTATGGAAGGACCATACCGGTTCATCGACACTCCGGCATCAGTAATGACAAACACATGTGGAGGACAACATGCGCGCATTACACATTGTAATTCTGGTGGTGGTGGGCTTGATCGCAGTGGGGGCTGGCTTTGCTGAAGAATATGTGGGCAGAATCGGCGACGTAGTCAGCTACCGCACAGGAGCTCTCATTCTCACGGAAACAGACGTCACTCTTCCCGGACGCCGTGGATTGGGAGTTGAAATCACCCGACACTACAACTCCCAAAACTATTCCGACTCTATCGTTGCCGGGGCCGGTACCGCTGTTCGATATGAAGAATACGGTACATACCACGATTATCTGGGCCAGGGATGGCACATTGAGTATCCGTGCCTGTGGGAAAACGATACTTTGGGCTACACCAAAGCAATCAGATACCGGGACGGTTCCACTGAAATCCTGTTGGTCAACACCGACACGCTCACCGATACGAATTGGCCGCTCAGAACTCGGGCGGGAGCCTTGGCCACCGACAACTTCCCTGACACGGTCAATAATGATGAATTACTGCTGACCGACGGCACAAAATGGGTTTTCGCTCTGAGAGTCGACGACCGGAGACTCTTGACCAACATTGTTAACAGGTTTGGGGACACCACCCACGTTTCGTACTTTAGCGGTACGGATTGGATTGAAAAAGTGACAAGTCCCATCGGGCTGGAAGTACTCTTTCAATACGGTGCCGAGGACACTTTGTATGTTGGTGCTCCGCCGGCTGACACGGTTCGCCTGTGTCGTCTCAAATACCTGAACCACGACAGTAATTATGTGGAAGTCAAATATGATTACGATTGGAGCGAACAGGGTGGTCTTCTCACAAAAGTGGTTCATCCCAACGGCGACACCACAGTGTATGGATACAGCCACTCAGTAAAGTACCAGGATGTTGCCGATTATTGGGACACCAGCGGGGCGTGGGCGGATACCATTGACTACGATAACGACAATAGCTACAGCGCCGACGACCTGTACTTCCTGAAGCAGATCGATGATGCGGCCGGCGCCACAGTCCAATACACTTACCGGTGTTTTACCGTGCCGATAATAAACAGCGGTGATACAGCATACGTGGACTCATGTGGATATCAGGGGCGCATCGGTGTCAACAGGAGGATAGCCGATAACGACACGGTGTTCATCAGGTATGAGATGAGCTACCCAGGCCTTCACACCGAAGATGGCAATTCGACGCCTGTCACAAGGGTCACGACTGTCGATCTGCCGGGCGGCGGAAAAGAAGAGTACTGGTATTTTTCGGAGAAGGAAGATGATCCGGGTGGCGTGGACGCCGTTTTCGGTCCGATGTATGAAGCCGGCTACCATCCTGGCGCCTTGTTCCAAAGACATGCTATATATGACGGCGATACCACTTGCACGGGTTACGGCTATGCGCAAGAGGAGATCGGCGAGATCGTGAGCAAGCTGGGAGAGGATACCGCGAAGGTAATGGCGGTAGATGAGGTTTGGGCACACCGTGGCGTCGATTATTGGTGGCCCCAATATGGATGGGATGGGGATTCCACCAATTGTTTCCAGAAAACCTCATCAAAGGACTGGTGGTCGACATATAGCGCCTTAGACTGGAAAGCAGCAGGCTTACTGTACTATAGCGTTGCAGGCGAAAGAGAGACTGATACGGTGTCCGTCCTCGGTGCCGGCGACTACGCGAGTTCGGACTGGATTCCGTCGCCGTTTCCCACCGATGACGTTTCCTTCAGGGTAGACAGTGTCACCAGCTATCGCTACATTCCATCGCTCAACATCGCCGTTATCGATGAAGTGTGGGATTTCCAGCAGAACGACACCATGCCCTTCGCCACCACAAACAACTACACCTATGACTCCGCCAATAGTTATGTGATGGAGAAAGCTGTCACCACGCTTGACCCCGACTACTCGACCGACACTCTTGTAAATAGAACCACCGAATTCCTGTACGATGATTCTCTCATGTTGGGCGGTACGATCACCCCCTACGGTGACACCACATACTATGAGTGGGACCCGACATACTATGCATTCTTGTGGAAACGAGTCGATTCCAGCCTTGGAACGCTGGTGACAAATGAATACTACATCAATGGCCTGATGAAGCGCTCCATAGGACTCAATAGTGACACCACCGAGATATACTACGACAGTATTGATCGAGCCGTGGGCTGTCGCTTACCCCTGGAGACTGATACCTCGGCCATAAAGACATTCGACAGCGACAGTAACAAAGTAACCCTGGCGGTAAAAATCGACTCCGGGCTTACTTCCATGACCCGAGTCTACCAGGACAACTACTATCGTCCGATCATGACTGCCTTGGAAGTGAATGACAGCACCGACATCATTGACTCTATAGTTTATAACGATCTCGGTCTGATCGAAAAGACACACCGACCCAGGTACGCCGATAGCGGTACTTTCTACTGGACGCAATACTACTACGACCAGAGTTTACAGAAGGTCAAGACGCTGGCTGTGGACGGTACCTCCGACACTTCCGAGGTGATCGATGTCTACACCGGCAAGTACACCGACTTCAGGGGGAACGTAACTATACGTGTGAAGGACATTCTCGGTCTCACGCTTATCGACACGCTTATCACACTCGATTCCTCCGACACGCTGGTTACGACTTACGGTTATGATAAACACAACAAGATCATAGCCAACACCGGTCGAAACGGCATGACTCGCTACCTCATCCGCGACGACTGGGGTCGTGTGAGGAAGATTCTGGACTCCACCGACGTCGGTACCTTTGAGACCTGGCGTGACAGTCTGGGCAATCTCAGGCTCGCTCGCCACAATACTGATACACTTTACAATTACTTCAAGTATGACAGCGATAAACGGCTGCTCGAAGAGGGTACGGTGTACAACGCCGATACTTCGCAGATCGATACCCAGACCTACCCCAGTTCCGGGAACACGATTTCACTGTCGAATCGCTATGATACGTATTCAGACGGTGACATCTTCGCCGACACTGCCGGTGGTCTTGGGTGTAGATTAGGGCGATTGACCGAACAGAGGTGCTACCAGTATGGGGTCATGGTAGGATATGACTACCTTTACTACGATGCTCGTGGTCGGATCGGGCTGAAGACAACATGGGTTACCGGCATGACCGACCCACTGAAGCTAAGGTATGAGTATTACGCCAACAACGCCCTGAAGAAAGTGATCTATCCTGACACTACTGAGACCGAATACAGCCTCAGCCAGAGCGGTCGTATCAAAGGGATTTCAGGTGTGATCGGCATCGATTCAATCGAGTACGAACCGTGGGGGCCGGTTAAGAAAGCCGATTTCGTCAACAGCCTGACCACCAGGAATGAGTTTGACAGCCTGAGTCGAATTACCAAGACACTCAATTATTCCACGTACATGAACCTGTTCAGCAGAGAATACCAGTATACCGACCAATACTTGACCAGCGAATACGACCTCGACAGTGACGGTGATACCACCAATCTGGGAGAGGTCAGAGCGTTCGCCTACGATACTCTCGGACGACTGGTGTCGGCTTTCATGGAGGACCCCAACGAGTCGGCTGATACCGGCACAATTACCTACGATTACGACATTAGCAACAATCTCAACACACGGTACTTCTCCGATGACGATACTCTGACGTACACTCGATTTGACGGACGCAATTGCGACAGCCTAATCGAATTCTCGTCCGATTCTACCTGGGACTTTAGCCGAAACGACCTGGGGCAGTTGACTACCATCGAGAAGACCTCAAGCGGTCCCCTGTGGGATGAGAGAATCAATTATGCTTATGACCATCGCGGGCTGGTGACATCGTTCGAGTACGAGCCCCGTATCCTGCAATTCGGCGACGCTCCCGATAGTGTCGTCAATCTGTACAACGGCGCCGGTCAGAAAGTCAAACAGACTCACATATACAGGTGGTTTGATGTAGAAGTCGAACCCAGAGGTGGGTGGGTACGAGTGGCCTCGGACCATTACTACATCTGGTCCGGCAGCCGGGTTGTTCTGGAGCTTGAGAATTCCGACAGTGTCACTTATGTCAACGTATATGGGCTGGGTCAACGTCTGATGCAAAAGAACCTTGACGATGCCAGCGCCGACAGCACGAACCACTATGTTGCTGACTATCACGGATCAATACGTTCATTTGTCGACTCCCGAGGTATGCCGGGTGATAGAATGATTGAGTACTATCCATACGGCGAGCTATACTCACAAGGTGGATTAGGTCATACTACGAATTGGTTCATCGGCAAGGAGAAAGACCAAACCGAGGAACTTGACTTTGGACCGAGATACTATGGTCGCAATATCGGACGATTCCTGGCGCCTGATCCTATTCTGGCCGGCCCTTCGCCATACAGTTATGCCGAAGGTAATCCGGTCATGATGTCCGATCCATCAGGGTTGGCCCCTACTTGGGGGAACATGAATACGTCCCCATTCTTGCTGAAGGTCGCGGTAGCGGCGGCTCAGGCGGAGTTCTCCTCGTTTGAGCGTCGACGACAGGCAGCAATCTATGTACACAGACGTATCGGGTTCGACGGAGGGTCTCTGCCCGTTTCAGACGATATAGGATTCGACCAGGGGTCTTATCCCTTTGGAGACGACGACATGGGATTAGACCAGGGGTCTTATCCGTTTGGAGACGAGATAGGAATGGACCAGGGGTCTTATCCCTTCGGAGACGATATAGGATTAGACCAGGGTTCTTATCCGTTTGGAGACGAGATAGGAATGGACCAGGGGTCTTATCCTTTCGGAGACGACATAGGATTCGACCAGGGGTCATTGCCAGTTACAGACGGTATAATAGGAGGATTGGACCAGGGGTCATTGCCCGTGACAGACGGTATAATAGGAGGCTTGGACCAGGGGTCTTTGCCCGTGACAGACGGTATTATAGGAGGCTTGGACCAGGGGTCTTTGCCCGTTTCTGACGGTATAATAGGAGGCTTGGACCAGGGGTCTTTGCCCGTGACAGACGGTATAATAGGAGGCTTGGACCAGGGGTCTTTGCCCGTCTCAGACGGTATAATAGGAGGAATGGACCAGGGGTCTTATCCCTTTGGAGACGACATAGGATTCGACCAGGGGTCTTTGCCGGTTACAGACGGTATAATAGGAGGCTTGGACCAGGGGTCTTTGCCCATCTCAGACGAGTTTTTCCGGTCGTTACGCGCCGGCTCATCAGGCATACCGCGGCTATCACGCAGGTATGGTCGTGCAGGCCGTTGGTACGGTACCCGAAGAGGGTCGCACAGCTTAATCGTACCGAGAGGTGGCCTATCCTACGGCCGCTCAATCGTCAATGCTATTAGGTTGATGCGATGACGTGAGGTTTAGCACAGGTATCGGCGTCAGAATCTACTGCGCTTCTGGTGCCCCCTGAAATCTGATGCGATGTCGACTGCTTTGATATCTGTTTAATAGACCACGGACCTGGTAATTCGGGTCCGTGGCTTTTCCGCGGGCACTGCACTTGGGATAATATCCTGTAAAAAACGATAATTCGGCCCAGTTAGCTATGTTTAGTGCTTGACAAAGGCCTCTCGACCTAGTATGCTATTGCGTGTTGGTTGGAACATACCCTCGGGAGGAGGTCCAGTCTGATTCTTTACAAAACTTAGCTTGATACAATCTGTGTACTGATCTAAACATGCCCTCGGGAGGAGGTCCAGTCTGATCCTTAACAAAACTTAGCTTGATGCAATCTGTGTACTGATCGAAATATGCCCTCGGGAGGAGGTCCAATTTGATTCTTACGAAAACCTAGCTTGATGCTATCCGTGTGTTGCCGGAGATGGTGGACAATCTTTGCCTGAAGAGCAAAGAACCACCGCAGCGTTTCTATGGAAGGACCATACCGGTTCATCGCCGCTCCGGCTTTAGTAATGACAAACATCTGTGGAGGACAACATGCGCGCATTACACATTTTGATTCTGGTGGTGGTGGGCCTGATCGCCGTGGGGGTCGGTTTTGCCGAAGAGTATGTGGGCAGAATTGGCGACCTTGTCAACTACCGTTCAGGAGCACTCACCCTCATGGAGACAGACGTCACCCTACCCGGGCGCCGTGGGCTGGGGGTCGAGATCACTCGATACTATAGTTCCCAAAACTATTCCGACTCTATCGTTGCCGGCGCCAGTACGGCTATTCGATATGAAGAATATGGTTCTACCCACGACTATTTGGGCCAGGGATGGCACATCGAATATCCGTATATGTGGGAGATGGATGCCTTTGGCTACAGAAAAGCACTCAGATACGAAGATGGTCGGGTAGAAGTCCTACTGGTCAACACCGACCCAGTCACCAAAACCAATTGGCCCCTCAAAACTCGGGCCGGAGCCTTGGCCACAGACAACTTCCGTGACATGTACGATGATGATGAAATACTACTTACCGATGGCACAAAGTGGGTTTTCGCTCTGAGGCTCAACTCCAAGAGGCTCTTGACCAACATTGTCAACAAGTACGGGGACACCACCCACGTTTCCTACTTTTCCGGCAGAACCTGGATCGAAAAGGTGACGAGTCCTATCGGCCTGGAGGTACTGTTCCAGTACGGCTGCGAAGATTCCTTGTATCCCGGTGTTCCGCCGGGTGACACAGCCCGCTTGTGTCGCCTCAAATATCTGAATCATGACAGCAACTATGTGGAAGTCCAGTATGATTACGATTGGAGTGAGCAGGACGGTCTTCTCACCAAGGTGATTCATCCCAACGGCGATTCCACATTGTATGGATACACCGATACCGTATACTACCAGGATGTGGCAGATTATTGGGATACCAGCGGGTCATGGGCGGACACTATTGACTACAACAATGACAACACATACACCGCCGACGATCTATACTTCCTGAATGAGATCACTGATGCCGCCGGCGCCCAGGTCAATTTCACTTATCGATGTTTTGCCGTGCCAATCGTAGAGAGTGGTGATAGCCCTGACTTAGACAGTTGTGCATACCAGGGACGCATCGGTGTCACCAGAAGAATGGCCGACAACGACACGGTGTTCATCAGGTATGAACTGAGCTACCCCGGTCTTCACACCGAATATGATAATTCCACGCCGATCACCAGAGTCACAACTGTTGACCTGCCCGGCGGCGGAAAAGAAGAGTACTGGTATTTTTCGGATAAGGAAGATGTGCCTGGCGGGAGTGATGAGTTTTTCGGCATCACTTACGGGGCGGGCTACCACCCGGGCAATCTTTTTCAGAAACACGCCATATATGACGGCGATACCGTTTGCACTGGTTTCGGCTACAGACAAGGTGCGATCGGCGAGTTCGTGAGCGAGTCCGGTTCGGACACAGTGACAATTAAGGCGGTAGATGAGGTCTGGACACACCGCGGCGTTCGTTACTGGTGGCCCCAATATGGATGGGAGGCGGATTCCACGAATTGTTTCGTGGCTACCTCATCAAAGGACTGGTGGTCGACATATAGCGCCTTAGACCTGGACGTGGTAGGCTTGCCGTTCTATAACGTAGAAGCCGAGAGAGAGAGTGATTCGCTGTCGACTTATGGAGCAGGCGGCTACGCGAGCTCTGGTTGGATTCCATCGCCGTTTCCCACCGATGACGTTTCCTTCACTGTAGATAGCGCCACCGACTACAGCTACATTTCAGCTCATAATATTGCTCTCGTCGAAGAAGTATGGGATTTCCAGCAGAATGACACCATGCCGGAGGCCAAGTTTGTAAACTACGAGTATGACGCTAGTAATAAGTATGTGTTGGAGAAAGCTGTCACGAAGCTTGACGACGATTACCACAGCGACTCTCTGAAGAGAACTACTTCGTACTTGTACAACGGCTCTCTCATGTTGAGCGGCACGATAAACCCCAGCGGTGACACCACCTGCTATCAGTGGGACCCAACGTACAACGCATTCTTGTGGAAGAAAGTCGACTCTACGCTCGGAACGCTTGTTACAAATGAGTACTACATCAATGGGCAGATGAAGCGTTCCATAGGACTCAACAATGACACTACCGAAATATACTACGACAGTGTCGACCGAGTCGTGGCCTGTCGGTTACCCCTGGAAACTGATACATCGGCCATAAAGACCTTCTACAGCGACAGTAACATGGTTACCATGGCGGTGAAAATCGACACCGGACTCACCTCCATGACCCGAATCTACCAGGATAAATACTATCGCACAGTCAAAACGGCGCTGGAAGTAGATGCCAGTACCGACATAGTTGACTCCATAGTTTATAACGCAACCGGTCAGGTGGAAAAAACACACCGATCCAAGTATGCCGACAGTGGTACTACCTACTGGACGCAATACTACTACGACCAGAGCCTGCAGAGAGTTAAGACGCTGGCCGTGGACGGCACCACCGACACTTCCGAAGTGATTGACGTGTACACGAGTAAGTACACCGACTTCAGAGGCAACGTGACCATAAATGTTAAGGACATCCTCGGTAACAAACTTGTGGACACGCTTATCACGCTCGATTCCTCTGACACGCTGGTTACGACTTACAATTATGACAAACACAACAACATCATATCCACTACCAATCCAAGCGGCAATACCCGCTACTATGAGTATGACGACTGGGGTCGACCGAAGAAGATACTGGATTCGGTGGACGTCGGGTCCACGGAAGTGTGGCGCGACAGCTTGGGCAATCTCAGGCTCTTACGGCACAACAGTGAAGCAACCTACACCTACTTCAAGTATGACAGCGATAAGCGCGTAATTGAAGAAGGGACGGTGCAATCCGCCGACACTACACAAATCGATACTCAGACCTACCCCAGTTCCGGGAACACGGTTTCGCTGACGAATCGATATGATTCCTATTCCTCCTCTGCCATCGCCTCCGACACAGCCGGTGGTCTTGGTTGCAGCAAGGACCGGTTGACCGAACAAAGGTGTTTCCAGGGTGGCGACACCGTGGGGGTTGACTTTATCTACTATGATGCTCGCGGTCGGGTCGGGTTGAAGACAACCTGGATTCACGGTATGACCGACTCCCTGAAGCTCAAGTATGAGTATTACGCCAACAACGCCCTGAAGAAAGTGACCTATCCCGACAATACCGAGACCGAATACAGCCTCAGCCAGAGCGGTCGTATCAAGGGAATTTCAGGCGTGATCGGCATCGATTCATTGGAGTACGAACCCTGGGGGATTGCCAAGAACATCGACTTCGTGAACGGTCTGGCTATCAGGAATGAGTATGACAGCCTGAGTCGAGTAACCAAGACGCTCAATTATTCCTCGTACATGAACCTGTTCAGCAGAGAATACCAGTATACCGACCAATACTTGACAAGCGAATACGATCTCGACAGTGACGGTGATACCACAAATCTGGGAGAGGTCAGAGCGTTCGCCTTCGACACTCTTGGTCGCTTGGTATCGGTTTTCATGGAAGACCCCAATGAATCCGCCGATACCGGTACTCTTACCTATGATTACGACATAAGCAACAATCTCAACACTCGATACTTCTCTGATGACGACACACTGACCTATACTCGTTTCGACGGTCGCAATTGCGACAGCTTGGTTGGTTTCTCCTCGGATTCAACCTGGGAATTCACCCGAAATGACCAAGGGCAGTTGACCAGAATCGAGAAGACCTCAGCCGGCCCCCTCTGGGATGACAGGATCAATTACGCTTATGACCATCGCGGACTGTTGACCTCGGTCGAATTCTATCCTCGTGTCCAACAATTCGGCGACAAACCTGATAGTGTCCAAAACCTATACAACGGCGCCGGACAAAAGGTCAAGCAGACCCATATATACAGGTACTTTGATTCAGAAGTCGGTCCGCGAGGTTCGTGGGTGCGAATAGCATCTGACCAATACTACATTTGGTCCGGCAGCCGGGTCGCCCTGGGCCTTAACAACCCGGACAGTGTTAGTTACATTAACGTCTATGGCCTGGGTCAACGTCTGCTGCGCAAAGACCTCGACGACGCCAGCGCCGACAGCACCTGCCACTACGTCAATGACTTTCAGAACTCGGTACGATCCTATGTCGACTCCCGAGGTCTGCCGGGCGATAGAATGATCGAATACTATCCCTACGGCGGGGTCTACTCACAAGGTGGCTTGGGCTATACCAAGCATTGGTTCATCGGCAAGGAGAAAGACAAGACTTTAGAGCTTGACTTCGGTCCGAGATACTACAATCGATCTGTCGGGCGGTTCCTGGCCCCTGATCCGATTATGGCAGGCCCCTCACCATATAGTTACTCCGAGGGCAATCCGATCATGATGTCCGACCCAACGGGGATGGCCCCCGAGGCGGGGTACCCGAATGCGTCTGATTTTCCGCTGGAGTGCGCAGCCGAGGCGGCACGCGCGGAGTTCGCAGCTTCGGAGCGATTCAAGTGCTGCGAGATGTACACTGACGAGCGGGCCAAGTGGATTATGGACCATATCTGTGAACCTCGCAGGCGGCTTCTCGAATCGCTTGAGGAATCGAAATGGGTCACGATCGATGGGCCACCCTTGTGGATGACTCTCTTCACGCCCCCTGGGCGTATCCGCATCAGGGTGCCAAGTAAGCCGAGATCGCTGTTCGGATGGTACGAACCCAATTTCGATTGGTTGGACATCTTCGATGGCGGCTGGAAGAACTGTCGACATTTAAGCACGGAATGGACTACCGGAGTAGTGGATGGCGGTTCACCTTCGGAGTACGATGGATTCAACGGGGGGCTTACCGCGCCGATTGACATTCCGCCGGTCCCACGCAAGTACAGGCTTTCAAGTACTTGGGATGCGCTGACCAATAGGGTCCTAAACGAAGTACTGAATAACCCGGAAGCACTCTTGGGCGATCCTGATCTCAGCCAACCGGGACTGGCGGCTGAGTCGTTCCTCAATCAATACAACACATCGATGCGGAGTAGTTACTACCTACACTACGGTACCGGCGATGGGTTGCACAGCTTGATCGCACCGGGAGGGGGCCGATCCTACGGTTACTCTATCGTCGATGCCATAGGGCTACTACGATGACGAAGGACCTCGCACAAGTCTCAGCACCAGATGCTACTAAGCATCTGGTGCCCTGCGATCTGATGCGATGTCGACCGCTTTGAGAAACATACAGAAAGCCACGGACCTGGTGATTCGGGTCCGTGGCTCATCCGCGGACA
This sequence comes from Candidatus Zixiibacteriota bacterium, assembly GCA_029860345.1. Lineage (NCBI taxonomy): Bacteria > Pseudomonadati > Candidatus Zixiibacteriota > Candidatus Zixiibacteriota bacterium. The sequence goes on from JAOUBJ010000014.1 coordinate 138,989, forward strand.
CTGGACACCAGTCAGTATTGTGTAACCGCCGATAACCCGGCCCAGTTAGCGACGTATGGTGATTGACAAACACTCGTCGCGTTCATAAAACACCGCGTGTTGATCGAAACATACCCTCGGGAGGAGGTCCACCTTGATACTTACCAAAACCTAGCTTGCCGCAGTCCGTGTGTTGCCGGAGTGCGTGGACGATCTTTGCCAAGGAGGTAAAGAACCACGACAGCGTTTCTATGGAAGGACCATACCGGTTCATCGACGCTCCGGTATTAGTAATGTCAAACATCTGTGGAGGACAACATGAGAGTGAAACACATTATCACAGGCCTACTGATCATTGTCGCGATTCTCGCGGTCCACGGCAGTGTCATTGCCGAAGGATTCATAGGTCCTATCGGGGACCGCATCGATTATTCTTCCGGCGCGTTAACATTAAGCGAAACCGACGTCACGATTCCCGGTAGGCGTGGCTTGGACGTAAATATCGTCCGCTCTTACACAACTGCGAACTATTTGCCGGACGTTGATATTATCGACAACCCTGATACTCACTGCGTGTATCAGCGACCATTCGACTCTTCGTCAAACAAATACATGGGGCTCGGTTGGCATATCGAGTTCCCTTATCTGACATACAATGACAGCGCGACCACCTTAACAAATCAGAATGGAAGTTCTGAGGCATTACTGGTGAATCTGGATACGTTGACCAACATGACCTATCCGCGGAAGACTCGCGATCTGTCGATCCTCACCAATTATACATACCCCAGTGCGACGACCGAGGTGATGCTGTGCCCCGATGGTACCAAGCTGGAGTTTGGAAAGAAACTGGGCCACAGGAAACTCATGACCAAGATGTACAATCGCTATGGTGACTATATAGAAGTGACCTATTGGACCAATGAGTACATCAAATATGTCACAAGTCCGATCGGCCTCAAAGTACATTTTCAGTATTGCGATGAGGATTCGGTCTATTCTCTCACTTCATCGCCTACGGACGATGTTCGTCTCAGCAGCCTGCTTTGGTTGAATCACGAGGGAGACACGCTTAGGGTGAGCTATGAGTATAACTGGAGTAAGGCTGGGCTGCTGCATAAAGTCATACATGCCAATGGTGATAGCACCATGTATGACTACACTACCGACGTCTTCTATAACGACGTGGCCGACTATTGGGACACGGCAGCCACCTGGGCTGATACCCTCAGTTACGATGACACCCTGCACTATCACTCCAACCAACTCCATTACATGGGAAAGATCACCGATCCTGGCGGCGCTCAGGCCGAATACCGGTATAGGGCGTTTATGATCCCGACCTATAGCGGATGTGATCATAACACATTCGATGACCCTGTCGATGAATTCAAGAACTATATCGGTGTCAATCGAAGGATTGCCGATGGCGACACGCTGCTGATCAAATACGAATTAAGCTATCCCGGATTGGAAGTCATTGAGCCCGAGATGGAGTTCGCAGGGATGGTCAGCCGGGTGACGACTGTCTTGCACCCATCCGGTGGAGAGCAGGAGTTTTGGTACTTCCTGGACAAGGAGTGCGGATATGTGCTCAATGAGAACTTAATGCCGTGGGTCTTCTCTGCCGGCTACTATCCCGGCATGCTGTATCAGAAGCATTCCATCTTTGATGGGGATACCGTGTGTACCGGTTATAGTTATGGCAATTCGCTCGGCAGCGGTATCGTCACGATCGGAGACGTGATTGACTCAACTGGAGCCACTGGGTATTATAAGGCCCCGGCTACCTTCCTGATTCACGTGGGCGTAGCTTATTATCATCCGGACCTGCACTTCGACTCCTTATCGTTCACGGCGACCTCGTCCAAAGAGTGGCGTTCGACTATTCTGGAAAAGGATATGGATGCCGCCGGGATTGTGACTCGGAAGATCGAAAGTGAAAGGCTTTCCCAGTGGGTAGCTACTGATACTTCATATACGAACAAGAACGGCCTGTATGATGCTACCGGTTGGATTCCATCACCCTACCCCAGCGATACCTTGTGGTTTACGATGGACAGTGTTACTGCCTACACATATGTGCCATCGAGGAACCTCACTTTAGCCGATACAGTTTGGAGTCTGTTCCAAAACGACTCTCTGGTTTACGCCACGTACACCGCCTACTATTATAATTCCAGCAATAACTATGTAGTTGACTCGGTGGTGGCCACCCTTGATCCCGATTACTCCGATGACACCCTCTCCCGTCGAAAGACCACCTACGAATACTACTCTAGTAACGGCATGGTGAAGTGTGAGACAGACTATCGAGGAGACAAGACCTGGTGGGAGTATGACACCCTTTACAATGCCTTTACCTGGAAGGAAACGGACTCGGCCCTGGGAGATCTTGTCACTTACGACTACTATCCCAACGGTCAGATGAAAACGGAAACCGGGCTGAATGGTGCGGTAACGGAATACTATTACGACAGCCTGGGGCGTGACCTGGGTATCAAAATGCCTCTGGAAGATGCCGACGACACCACGATCATCAACATCTACGCTTCCGGGAACGTATCAGGTAATTCGGCAAAAATAGATGACAGCACTCGCATCGTTACCAAATCGGTACACGATACCCACTTCAGAAAGGTCAAGACGATTCTGGAAGTAGATGCGACCGCGACAATCGTGGATTCTATCGTCATGAATGAAGCCGGATTGATCGCAAAACAAAGTCGGGCCAAGTATGCAGATTCCGGCAGCACTTATTGGACCGAGTACTATTACGACCAGAGTACGCGAAAGGTCAAGACGGTCCTGGCCGACGGCTCGAAAGATTCGGTCAGGTATGTTGATGAATTCACGACTTTGTATGACAGTCGTCGTGGCCAGCGGTCGATTAGCGTTATCGACTTAGCCGGCAACAAACTATGTGATTCCATTTTTGAAGTCGGCGACACAACCAGTCTCATGGGCGTTATTACCTATTCCTATGACAAGCTGGGCAATGTGATTGCAGTCACTGACCTTGAAGGTATAACCCGCCAATGGGAATACGATGACTGGGGTCGAATCAAGAAAGTGACGGATGCCGATATCGGTACGATTGAGTGCTGGTACGATGAGTGGAGTGATCTGCGATTGGTCCGACACAACACCGAGACCGACTACACTTATTTCATCTACGACACTATCTCACACAGATTATTGGAGTCAGGCACCGTTTCAAGCCCGAGCACCGATTCACTCGTCAACCGCACCTACCCTTCATCCGGTACTACCGTGGCCGTAATGAATCGCTACGACTCATATTCTACAGCCTCAATAGCCACAGATACGGCCGGCGGACTCGGCAATTGTTTGGGCCAACTGACCGAACAGATATCATTTCAGGGCGGAAGTGCAGTCGACTCCACCTTCTTCTACTATGACGCCAGAGGGCGCATCGGTCAGCAGACCACCTGGATCACCGGGCTTCCCGATCGTCAAAAGCTCAAGTTTGAGTACTTTGCCAACGACGGTCTCAAGAAGATCACTTATCCCGATAACTCCACCAACGAGTATGAATACTTCCAGACTGGTCGACTGAGCGGCATCACAGGTATCATTGGTGAGGACTCGGTCGAGTACGAGGCTTGGGGCGCCGTTCGAGAGGCCAAGTTTGTAAACAGCGTGGTAACCACGAATTCGTATGACAGCCTCAGTCGCCTGATAAAGACCATCAACCGTTCTGCCTATATGAAGCTGTTTTGTCGCGAATATGGTTATGACAATCACTTCATAGACAAAGAGTACGACCTGGATTCGTCCGGAACCAGAACGGCGCTGGGTGAAATCAGGACTTACGGCTATGACTCTCTCAGTCGACTTGTCTCGGCGTTCATGGAAGACCCCAACGAGTCGGCCGACACGATCACCATGGCCTATGATTACGACCTCAATGGTAATCTAAACACTCGATGGACTTCCGATGACGATTCACTGATGTACACTCGTTTCAACGGCAGCAATTGCGACAGTGTCATTGACTTTTCCGCCGATTCAACCTGGGACTTCACCCGAAATGACCGAGGGCTGTTGACCAGAATCGAGAAGACCTCAGCCGGCCCCCTCTGGGATGACCGAGTCAATTATGCTTATGATCATCGCGGTCTGGTGACATCAGTAGAATTCGAGCCCCGTGTCATGCAATTCGGTGACAAACCGGACACTGTTCTCAATCAGTACAACGCCGCCAGTCAGAAGGTCAAACAGACCCATATATACAGATACTTTGACTCAGAAGTCGGTCCTCGAGGTTCGTGGGTACGGATTGAATCGGACCGATACTATGTCTGGGTCGGCGATAATGTCATCCTGGAGTATGACAACACCGACAGTCTGGCCAACATCAACGTGTATGGTTTGGGTCAACGTCTGCAGCGAAAGGACCTCAACGATGTCAGCGCCGACAGTACCTGCCACTACATCAATGACTATCAGGGCTCGGTGCGTTCTTTTGTCGACTCCCGAGGTATCCCGGGCGACAGAATGATCGACTACTATCCCTACGGCGAGTTATACTCACAGGGTGGTTTGGGTCATACACCGCACTGGTTCATCGGCAAAGAGAAAGACAAGACTGAGGAGCTTGACTTTGGACCGAGGTACTACAATCGTGCGGTCGGACGATTCATGGCGCCTGACCCAGCTCTGGCCGGCCCGTCACCATATAGTTATGCCGATGGTAATCCAGTAATGGGGTCCGATCCATCCGGGTTGATAACTGTAAACCACATGACGCCGGAACAGATTCGAGCCGCGATAGATGCCTGTGTTGCGAACGACAGGGCCGACGCCCAGGCCTATGCCAATTTTGCTGCCGAGTCAAGCGTCAAAGGGGAATGGGCCGGCTATTACCACCCAAATACGCACCAACTAACTGGCATTATTGCTCCTCCAGGTCCCCAGGAGATCGGCTTTTTGGTTGCTGGCACCAGTCAGTCGGAAGCCATCAGAGGGACAAAGTGGCTACAAGATCAGAGACGCCTAATGAGAGGTTTGCCAGCTATTAACACGGAGTGGTATAGCGACCACGTGCAGACAAGGACCGGCCGCTGGCAGATTGGAGGTCTGCGCGGGGGATACACCAGGACAACGCTCCAAGTTGGGCAGTATACTCTCTCGTCGGTCAACTACACGGTTACCTCTTACACTCCGTCAGTTTCCAGGATGCTGGCCAGCGCGGATCCTTTCCCTGCCTATCAGGCCATGGGCGACCTGGCAAAGGTTGAAAAGGCAGGGAAATTGATGACGGGAGGAATCATTGGCAATCTCGTCGGGCTAGCCGCTGAACTTATCGCCGGGGGATTGGATCAACGTTCGCCTGAGTATAAGTGGCTTATGAGAATCGCGGCAGTTGGTCACGCAACGGACGCGATATTCCTTACCTCCAGGGGAATCACCTTGATTACCGCTGGATTAGGCACAACCCACACTGGAATCGGTCCCGTGGTAGGTTTGGGTGTCGGGATTCCCTTGACCTTGTTGGGACTCTTCGAGGGATACCAAGCCTGGGATTGCTGGCAAAGGAGCATCGAGTACCCTGAGGACTTTATTGGACCGATACCGCCGGATCGGTATAGATGAGGATAATAATACGAGCTCATGGAAGTGATTAGATGCCGAATCCACTTACTAAAAGAGAGATAGTTGTCATCTGTGCCGTCGGTGCGGTCGGTATCCTTCTGACACTGCTCAGCCACTTCCTGAACTGGCCGGTGGCTTTGCAGTTGCTCTTTCCGGCCGCCATGCTGCCGGGTGTCCATTGGATAATGCGCCGGTTGGGTCTGACGGGCCAGAGTCCGGCCAAGTCTCAGCCTGACGGCATCGACTTGCCCACCGAAGCAGTCAAAAAGCGCAGGGCATTAGGTGCGCTGCTCACCGGCTTACAGGTGCTGGGAATGGTGGCGATCTTCGCCATTTGTTCGACAGTCTTTCAATGTAATGGGATCACAGTTGCTGGTTCGTGCGTAGTTGTGGTCGCGGCACTTCAGGTGCTAAAGATTTACGTGAAGCAAGGGCGGCTGTAGATCGGTGCGCAACGGATAACCATGAACTTTACAGAAGCAGCATGTGAGAAATTGGAGCGGTATCTTGTTAGCGGTGATGCCAAGCGAGCCGAGGTTCTCGGCAAGAAGCTGAAGACAGCAGCCGGCGATAGCCATTGGAATCTGGCTCGCCTCAGCACTGCCTACTATGAGGCCCGCAAGTACAAGATGGCTCTAAGAATCGTGGAAAGAGCGCGGAAGCTCGATCCTCGATGCCCTTATGTGCTTTGGAGCTATGCGGGGACACTGAGTATGATCGAGCGTGAGCAAGAGGCCATTGATGTTTACCAAGGTCTCTTGCGAAGAGGTACTCAGAACATAGCGTTCGGCGAGTGTGGCGAGGGGGCACGCTGGGCCGAGTCGTTGCTGAACGACTGTCGGTACAGGATTGCCGATTGCTACTACTTGCAAAGTAAGAAGAGTCTGGCGGCAAGGTGGCTGAAGACGCACCTGGATCACCGAAGACCCGGGTTGCGCAGTCTTTACAGTCTGAAAGATGTGAAAGAACTGCAAGCCGAATTGACTGCCAAAAAGTAAGGAACTTGATGTCTTCCGGCGATCCCGAATCATCCTCGGGGTCGCCGGACATTCTTGGCCGAAGGCTCCTGGAAAGAGCCTGCACGGTCGTCGTCCAGTCCACGCTTCCGGGTTCCATTTTGGTCCGGGGTAGTCCATAATTCAGGTTGCTCATCGATCGGGATTTGTCTATTATCAGAGAAATGTCTAACAGGAGGCCAGATGTCAAACCCGTGGCACGATGTGGACCCCGGTGATAAAGTCGGAGAACTCTTCAAGAGTATTATCGAAATCCCCAAAGGATGCAAGAACAAGTACGAGCTGGACAAAGAGACCGGCCTGCTGATAGCTGATCGCGTGTTGTACAGTTCGGTACATTATCCGGCCAACTACGGCTTTATCCCCCGGACCTATTGCGATGACGGCGACCCGCTGGATGTTCTGGTGCTCTGTCAGGAACCGATCACGCCGCTTTGTATTGTCGCCTGCAAACCTATCGGGATGATTACGATGAGCGACGAAAAAGGGGGCGATGACAAGATTATCGCTGTGCACGCCTACGACCCCGCCTACAACGAATACAACGACATCTCTGCCCTGCCTGCGCACGTCGCCGAGGAGTTGAAACGGTTCTTTCAGGATTACAAGATTCTCGAGGAGAAGGAAGTTATCATCGATAACTTGCGCGGCCGCATCGATGCGATCAATTGTATCAACGACGCCATAGCGCTATACCAAAAGACGTTCGGCGGGAAAGCATAGACCGACGCCAGTCGCGATCAAAGCGACCGGTTGGCGCTGGAGAAGTTGCCCACTACCCTCTCCCCTATTTGAAGATCAACTCGATCAGGGCCACCAGGTCTTCGATGGCTACTACTGTGCTGTCGTCAAGGTCAGCCAGATGCATGTTCGACGGAGGCGGACCAGACTGGAACATGAACGAAATCATCAAGATCAGATCACTGATGTCGACCTGCCCGTCCTGGTTGAGATCACCCCTAACATGACCGATCAACGTGACCTTTCCCTTGATCGAAAACTCCGCGCCATCCACAAACTGTCCGGATACAGAGTAATCGTGGGAGACAGTATCATAGATTGGTGCATAATATTGCAGCAGGATCGGCGCCCGGAACGACAGCTCCATAACGGCGCCATCGAAGGCCGGATGCGATGGCATGATCGACCAATCCGACGGAGCGAATGAATCGTTGATAATCAGCGAACTCGGATCGATCTGCTCAGCCGTGTAATCACTGCCGAAGTTTCCAATGGTAATCTGTGCCCTTTCGGGATCGAGCGCCGTCTGCCAAAAGGCGTACATTGGATCGGGCGTGATCTCAGCCTTGGCCAGATCGACCGGATAGGCAAACCGGTAGCCGACGATTTCCTGGTTTAGATAGTTGCGTCCGCTCCACTCTACCCTGATGGTGTCACCCTGATCGAGAACTGTCATCAGGCCAAACTGGCCTATCCCCGGATACGCACCGTGGCTGTATGGCCCTCCCTTGACGCCCGGCGTGCGATGCAGCGAAGCGGCGTGAAACACCGGAAAGGCCGCCCCCCCACCGGTAGCGTAGTCTGAGTTACTGCCGTCGTCGATAGCCAGCATGTGAGCGTCACCTGAGACCATGCATAGGTTGGTGATGGCGTTTTCCTTGATGAAATTCGCCAACTCCGTTCGTTCGTGCGTGTAAACATACCAGCCGTCATCGCCGGTAAGCCCTATCCAGGGTAGCGTATTGACCCACACGATCAGAGCATGATCTGCTTTTGCGTTCAGCAGTTCCTGTTTGAACCATGCCTTCTGCGAAACACCCAACATCGTTTTTTCGCTGTCGTCAAAGGACCGCCAGGGGCTTCGGGCCGAACGGGAGTCGCAAACGATGAACCGCACCCGTCCCACACTGAATGCGTGGTAGATAGCCACGTCACCGTTTCCTTCGACCAGCGGGTAATGCGGTACGTACTCCTGATAGGTCATCCGCGAGGCCCAACGTCCGGGTGCGGTCGAATCGGAATTGTTCGGACCATAATCGTGATCATCCCACACGTAGACAATGGGCACCTGGCGGTAAAGGGCCGATTGCGTCAACGAGGCCAGCACTTCGTCGTAGGTCTGCCGGAAGACATCGCGATTGTTCACAGCGATGTTTTCATAGTGCATGTCACCCATGTGCAAGAAAAATAGCGGATCGAGAGATCGGATCGTCTCAAAAACGGTGTGACTGCTACCGGTCCAGGCACAAGAGCCCAGCGCAATACTATACGAAGTTATATTCTCAGGTAGGGTCCTTAATCTGCCAATGGAGTCAGACATGATCGAACCGTTGATCTCAATAGCATAGTAATATTGCCGGTCGGCGGTGAGACCATCGACCGAGAGAGAAACCACGTTGTTGTTTTCGCTGTGCTCGGCAGTATCGGGTTGCGAGTACAGCGGCGCCGACAGGTTAGGATTGGTACCGGCCACCAACCGAGCGACAGCGCCCGACGTTGTCAGCCTGGCTTTGACCAGCGCCGATTGCGAGGTGACAGCCCCCGACCACATGAAGATAACGCCGGGGCTAACCACCGACAACTCAGCATCCCACACCAGATCGCTGGAAGAGCCGTTACGCTGGTGCAGTTCGACCGCAACAGTGTTTGGACCTGCAACCAAGAGGCCGACATAGGCGGAGATGTCGATTGATTCGTAGATACCACCCTCGTGCGACGAGGCAAGAGTGGAGTGGGTCAAGGTGCCTGACGGTAGAGAACGCCGAGCAACTTCCTGACCATTTAAGTAGATAGCAAAGCCGTCATCATAATTGGCGCCGAGCAGCAGACCGGAGACTGTCGACGGGTCCACCGTGAGCTCAAACGTGTGACGGAAACAACTGGTGACGTGCTTGTCTGACGGGTCGGACCCATAGGGAAGAACAGTTGTGATGTATCCCTCACCATAGCCAAGTACACCCGGACCGGCAGGCCAGGCGGTGTCATCATACGACGGTTGGTACCAATCGCCTGGCGGATACGCGCTGCCGACATAGTAACTCCAGACCGCGTTGCGGGGTATTAGCTCCGATGCGGCGGCGGAAGCCACCACAACCTGGGCCATGGACAGCAACAGAAATATTAAGACGGTTACAGAAGTTCTTCTCATATACATAAATTGTAAGAGGCCGGTACCTGTACGTTCAAATATACTAAAACAGTCCTTTTTTGCAACAGGAACCGACTTATTGTACTGGACGCGGCAGACGGAACACTGTTTCTTCAGACCAGATGAAGTCGCGTCCACGAAAAATCGTTTTAGCCGCAGCGCAGTCGAATTCGCTGGCCGGGGGGATCGACTCCAATGTTCGGACCCACACAAAATTCGTGCAAGCCGCAATCGAATTTGATTGTGACCTGATACTCTTCCCCGAACTGTCGCTGACCGGATACGAGAAGGAACTGGCGGGTGAGCTGGCTATGACTCCAGACGACGTCCGCCTATCCCCTCTCAGAGAGCAGGCCCAACGGTCGGCAATCACGATAGTGGCCGGCGCTCCCATTGCACATGCCGACGGCAAGCCATACGTTGGGGCGATTGTGTTCTATTCGGACAGGTCATTCGTGTACACCAAGCAGCACCTTCACCATAGTGAGGATGAGTTTTTCTCGGCGGGAGACTGCGCCGGCGTCGTTGACCTAAACGGTGAGTTTGCCGGACTGGCTATTTGTGCCGACATCGCAAACCCGGCCCATGCCGATGAAGCCGCCGCCCTTGGTGCTTCAATCTATGCCGCCTCGGTTTTTGTCACGCCGGAAGGCTACCCAGCCGATGCCGCCCTGTTGCGACAATATGCAGCGCAGCATCAGATGGCTGTCATACTGTCCAACTTCGCCGGTCCGACGGGCGGCTTATCGTCGGCGGGCAAGAGCGCATTATGGGATGAAACCGGACACTTAGTAGTGGCGGCTCCTGAGTCGGGTGAGTACCTGGTCGTCGCGGAACGAACCGATGCGGGCTGGAACGGTAGGGTGCATGAGCTGCCGCTTTCGTAGATCGAAACCGCAGTGGTTTGGACAAGTGATCCCACAACACTGGGATTGTTGACAAAGGTCTGCTTCGCGCGTGGTGTTGGGCGACCTCGCCCGACACCTGTAGTCCAATCCAATCTCTGTCAGGCGAGTAGCCTGATAGCACCGACACCGCGACGCACGTCACCTGGCGGCTTCAGGGATTCATCAACAAGCTCAAAGCTGTCGTCCAACTGATGACTGAACGCCGCTAGCCTTTAGTAGGCGAGAAAGCTCAGCATCAATGACAGATTCCAAAAGCTCTCTTTTTCCCCCGAGCCCAGGAGAGAGGCGCGAGAGTATAGGCCTATGCACTCAACGTTAACATATTGGGTAAACTCGTAACCTGCTACTCCATGAAACGCTGCGCCGCCGGAGAGACCAAAGGTGCCCATGTTTGAATTCCGCATGATTGACATACCAACGCCGCCACCCAAAAACAGTGATTTTGAATTCTGCGACAGATAGTAACGAATCCCAGCCGAAGGGATTAGAACAAGCTGGATATCGCCTCGCTGGAGTAGCCCATCACGACGACCAAAGAATATCGGCCCCCAGAACTGAAGGCCCGTATAGTAGACCATGTATTTCTCGGAGAACCCATGACCGATGACGAGGTTCGTTTGCAGCCCGAACTCATCTAAATCGTCAAGGTCCTCATAGTCGGCCTTCGCAAAACCTGGCCCAGCTCCGAATCCGAGGACGAAACCGTTACGCTCTCTATCAAAGGCACTGCACGGTTGCGCTGAGGCAAGTACAATTCCCACTGTCACCAAAACTGCTGCTACTGCATACGCTATGCTGGATACCCTGCGAGTAAGATTCATCCTTCACCTCCGAATAAAGAAGTTTCTCGAATATAGGGACCTGAATAGTCCATTGTCAAGTTCGCCGTCAAAGCGGTTTCCCAGCCGACACCGAAAGCGACACAGCCAAGCTGTGTCATTCACCCTTCGACTCCGCTCAGGGTGAGGACGGGGAGCTCTGGGTGAGGTGGGTTGTGCTACAAAGTAGAGAAGATGGATTCCCTGATTTCACAAACGAAGTGCAACATCTGTATAAGGTGTTGTTATGGGAAAAAAATACAATCAACTCAATCTTGAAGAACGGTGTGAAATATCCAGACTTCATACCGCGGGCTG